>NZ_JBFBBD010000009.1:18442-140480 GCF_040689515.1 Streptomyces sp. NPDC051173 | reverse complement strand
GAGAAAAGGATCACCGGCCGCTCGAACTCACCCGCCACCTCACGGAATATATGCACCGACTCCGATTCCAACACATCCAGATGCGACAACGCGTAGAGACTGTCGTCGGAGAATCCACTCACGCCAGCCCCCTCTCGGTCAGCAGGGCGTGCAGTGCCGCCGCCGACTCGGCCACGCTCTGTTCGTGTGTACGGATGCGCAGGTCCGGGTCGGCCGGCTCCTCGTACGGGTCGTCCACGCCCGTGAGCCCGGCGATCTCCCCGGCCGCCTGTTTCGCGTACAGCCCCTTCACATCACGCTCCGAGCAGACCTCGACCGGAGTCGCCACGTGCACCTCCACATAGCCGGTGCCCTGCTCCTGGTGGCGCTTGCGGACAGCCGCGCGCGAATCCGCGTACGGGGCGATGACCGGCACCAGGACCTTCACCCCGTGGGCGGCGAGCAGTTGGGCGACGAAGCCGATCCGCTGCACATTGGTGTCCCGGTCCGCCCGGGAGAATCCCAGCCCGGCGGAGAGGAACTCGCGGATCTCGTCCCCGTCCAGCACCTCCACCCGGTGGCCCTCGTCGCGCAGCCGCCCCGCGAGCGCGTGGGCGATCGTCGTCTTGCCCGCGCTCGGCAGGCCGGTGAGCCAGATCGTGGCCCCGCTCATCAGTCGCTCCCCGTTTCCGTTCATCCGTGCAGCCCGCACTCCGTCTTGGCGCGGCCCGCCCACCGGCCGCCGCGGTTGTTCTCCCCGGCGGCGACCCGGCTGGTGCAGGGCGCGCAGCCGACGGAGGCGTAGCCGTCCATCAGCAAGGGGTTGGTGAGCACGCCGTGTTCGGCGACGTACCGGTCCACGTCGTCCTGCGTCCAGCGGGCGATCGGCGCGATCTTCACCTTCCCGCGCCGCTCGTCCCAGCCGACGACCGGCGTGTTCGCGCGGGTCGGCGACTCGTCGCGGCGCAGGCCGGTCGCCCACGCGTCGTAGCGGTCCAGACCGGCCGCCAGCGGGGCGACCTTCCGCAGCGCGCAGCACAGGTCGGGGTCGCGGTCGTGCAGCGCGGGACCGTGCTCGGCGTCCTGCTCGGCGACGCTGCGCTCCGGTGTGAGCGTGACGACGTTGACGTCCATGACCGCCCCCACCGCGTCCCGGGTGCCGATGGTCTCCGGGAAGTGGTAGCCGGTGTCGAGGAAGAGGACGTCGACGCCCGGCCGTACGCGCGAGGCGAGGTGGGCGACCACCGCGTCCTCCATGGACGAGGTGACGCAGAACCGGGCGCCGAACGTGTCCGCCGCCCAGCGCAGGACGTCGGACGCCGGGGCGTCCTCCAGTTCGCGGCCCGCCCGTTCGGCGATGTCGCGCAGATCGGTCCCGTCGGTCATGTGCTGCCCCCTTCACGGTGTCCGGGCGTCAGACCTTTGGCCAGTAGCCCGAGGAACGAGAGTCGGAACGCACGGTTGCACATTCCGCATTCCCACGCGCCGTGGCCCTCCTCGGAGGGGCGCAGGTCCTCGTCACCGCAGTAGGGGCAGTAGAAGGGGGCGGCCCGCTCGCTCATTCCGTTCCCCTTGTTCCGGTTCGTGCCGTGCCTGTCGCCGATTCCTTCGCCCGCGCTCCGGCGGGCGTACGGGTGCCGTTCACGCCAGGTCCGCTTCCGCCGCGCGCCCGACCCAGGACGCGAACCGCTCGCCCTCCTCGCGCTGTTCGGTGAACCGGGTGAGGACGCGCTCGACGTAGTCGGGGAGTTCGGCGGAGGTCACCTTCAGGCCGCGGACCTTGCGGCCGAAGCCGGCCTCCAGTCCAAGCGCGCCACCGAGGTGGACCTGGAAACCCTCGACCTGCTTGCCGTCCGCGTCCAGCACCAGCTGGCCCTTGAGACCGATGTCCGCGGTCTGGATGCGGGCGCACGCGTTGGGGCAGCCGTTGATGTTGATCGTCACCGGCTCCTCGAAGTCCGGCATCCGGCGCTCCAGTTCGTCGATGAGCGAGGCGCCGCGCGCCTTGGTCTCGACGATGGCGAGCTTGCAGAACTCGATGCCGGTGCAGGCCATCGTGCCGCGCCGGAAGGGCGACGGCCGCACCTGGAAGTCCAGCGCCTCCAGGGCGGCGACGAGGGAGTCGACCCGGTCGGCCGCCACGTCGAGGATCAGCATCTTCTGCTCGACGGTGGTCCGCAGCCGGTCGCTCCCGTGCGCGCCCGCCAGTTCGGCGATCTTGGTGAGGGTGGCGCCGTCGACCCGGCCGACGCGCGGCGCGAAGCCCACGTAGAAGCGGCCGTCGCGCTGCCGGTGCACGCCCACGTGGTCGCGCCAGCGCGAGACGGGCTGTGCGGGCGGCGGGCCGTCGAGCAACTGCCGCCCCAGGTACTCCTCCTCGAGCACCCGGCGGAACCGCTCCGGCCCCCAGTCAGCCATCAGGTACTTCAGCCGGGCGCGGTTGCGGAGCCTGCGGTAGCCGTAGTCGCGGAAGATGCCCACCACACCGGCCCAGACATCGGCGACCTCGTCCAGCGGCACCCAGGCGCCGAGCCGTTCGGCGAGCCGGGGGCTGGTCGAAAGGCCGCCGCCCACCCAGACGTCGAAGCCGGGGCCGTGCTCGGGGTGGACGACCCCGACGAAGGCGACGTCGTTGATCTCGTGCACGACGTCCTGCACGGCCGAGCCGGACACCGCGGTCTTGAACTTCCGCGGCAGGTTGGAGAATTCCTTGCTGCCGATGTAGCGGTCGTGGATCTCGTCCACTGCGGGCGTGCCGTCGATGATCTCGTCGGCCGCTATGCCCGCCACGGGCGAGCCGATGATCACGCGGGGGCAGTCCCCGCACGCCTCGGTGGTGGACAGCCCGACCGCTTCCAGCTTGTCCCAGATGGCGGGCACGTCCTCGATACGGATCCAGTGCAGCTGGATGTTCTGCCGGTCGGTGATGTCCGCGGTGCCTCTGGCGTACTGCTCCGAGACCTCGCCGATGGCCCGCAGCTGGGCGACGGTGAGCCGCCCGCCGTCGATGCGGACCCGCAGCATGAAGTGCTTGTCGTCCAGTTCCTCCGGCTCCAGGATCGCGGTCTTGCCGCCGTCGATCCCGGGCTTGCGCTGGGTGTAGAGCCCCCACCAGCGCATCCGCCCGCGCAGGTCGCTGGGGTCGATCGAGTCGAAGCCCGCCTTGGAGTAGATCGTCTCGATGCGTGTCCGCACATTGAGACCGTCGTCGTCCTTCTTGAACTGCTCGTTGCCGTTGAGCGGGGTGAAGTGGCCGACGGCCCACTGTCCCTCGCCGCGGTGGCGGCCGGCCTTGCGGCGGGACGTGGCGGCGGCTGGGAGTTCCGAGGTGGCAGCCATGGCGATTCTGTCCTTCTGGGGGTGGCGCTCGGGAGCGCGTCGGCGAAGCGGCGGCCCAGCCTGAAGGGCCCTGCTGACCTGCGCGTATGCCGAAATGGCCCGACGCGTCGACGCTGGCGCGGGGTGCGGAGGTGAAGAGGAGGCGCGGTGGTGCTGAGGCTGTCAGCGCGCCGGACAGATGGCGCTGGACATGCGGCCGAGATCGACGTGACGTCGACTCACCAAGGCAACTCCGGCGCGGGACATGACGGAAGCGTGGCACGGCGGTCTCGGGGGAGTCCACCATTGTCCGCATGGCGGACGATTGGGTATCGCCATGCGGGACGGCGCGACCTCGCGCGCCGCCCCTGGCGACGGGGGAGGGTCAGGCTCCGGGCCACGGACCCGGGGCGGGGACCAGCGGCTCGTCCGCGACCGCGGTGTCGAACAGCCGGAACCCCCGCCGCTCGTAATTCGCCAGCGCGAACTCCCCGTCCAGCGTGCACGTGTGCACCCACACCCGCTTCGTGGACGCCAGCCCGGGCCAACGCTCCGCCAGGTCCCACGCCCGTGCGGTCCCGTACGACAGCAGGTGGCCCCCGATCCGGCGGCCCCGGAACGCCGGGAGCAGGCCGAAGTAGCTGATCTCCACCGCGCCGTCGTCCTGCGCGTCCAGCTCGATGTAACCGGCCGGGGTCCCGTGGTCGTACGCCACCCACGTCTCCACGCCGGGCCGTTCCAGGAACGCCTCCCACCGCTCGTACGTCCAGCGCAGCCGGTCCGTCCAGACGATGTCCCCGCCCACGGCGGTGTAGAGGAAGCGGCTGAACTCGGGCGAGGGCACTTCGGCCCGGGCGATCCGGATCCCGGCGTCGGCGTCGGGTTCGGAAGCGGGGAGCAGATCGCCCGGCGCGATCTGCTCCAGGGACCAGGTGGTGACGGTGCGGGTTTCCATGTGGCTCAGCCAATCATGGCGTTGCGCGGCGGGCTTTGTTCCCCAGCCCCGCCCCTTCCCGGCTGCGTCTGACGTGCGGCTCCGCCGCGTGGGGGGAGACCCCGGACCCCAGCGACCTTCGGGGTCCCCCCGGACGAAGTCTGGGGGAGCGTCCTCAAACTCCCCCAGCTACCGCTGGGAGGTGCCCCCAACGGGCTGGATGTGCTGGCTACGGTCCGCACAAACCAGCCCGTCCGGCGTTTGAGGACAGCGCGCGAAGCGTGCTTCGGGGGGCTGGGGGCTTGCCCCCAGTTTCGGGAAGGGGCGGGACTGGGGAAAAAGCCCGCCGCAGGCGCGAACAACCCGCAGCCGGGAAGAGCCACCGCCTAGTCGGAGCGCGCCCTCACCACCGCCGGTGCCGTCGAGCTCGGCAGGAGCTCGTCCGGCGGCGTCGGCGTCAGCACCCGCACCTCGATGCCGTCCGCGAAACGGTACGGGCGATGCCCCAGCACCCCGCCCAGCGTGCGCCGTATCCGGGACATCTCCGCCCGCACCGTCACGGTGCGGGACGGATCGCCGAAGAGGTCCGCCGCCAGCTCCGCGGCCGTCCGCCCCGCCGGGTGCAGCGCCAGGACGTAGAGCAGCTCCGCGTGGCGCGGGCTCAGCTCCTGCGACCACTGGCCCGCGGCGCCGGAGACCGTCACCGTCCAGTCGCGGGGGCGCCGCAGGTCGAGCACCACCCGGTTCGGCTGGGCGTCCGGCTGCGCGGTCTCCGCGACCCGTACCAGCCAGCCGTCCGGCAGCGGTTCGAGTGAGCACAGGCCGAGCGACGGCAGCCACACCAGCCCCGCCTGCACGGACTTGGGCAGCGCCACCCGGCCCACCGGCGCCGCCCCGGTCACCGCCGCGATCCAGCCCTCCCGGTCGACGGCCAGCGCCCGGCCGCCGAGGCGCGAGAGCATCGGCGCGGCCAGCGAACGCAGCCGCTCCACGGACTCCCAGTGCCGGGCGCGCAGTTCCCCCTCGGCCACCTTGGCGACGGCGGTCACCAGGGGGAGCGTCGCGGGGTTGAAGGCGGGCGCCGGGCCGCTGACGTTCACGACGCCCAGCAGCCGCCCGTCGCGCGGGTCGTGCAGCGGGGCCGCCGCGCACGTCCAGGCGTGGTGGGTCCGTACGAAGTGCTCCGCCGAGTGCACCTGCACCGGCCGGCGCTCCACCAGCGCCGTGCCGATGCCGTTGGTGCCCACCCGCTCCTCGGTCCACGCGGCACCCACCCCGAACTCCAGCCGGTCGGCGCTGCGGAGCGTCCCCCGGCTGCCCTCCCGCCACAGCACCCGGCCCTCGTCGTCCGTGACCGCCAGCAGGTGGCGCTCCACGTCCACGAAGGCGCCCAGCCCCTCGCGGAGCTGCGGCAGCAGGCCGCCCAACTGCGAGGTGTGCCGCCGGTGCTCGACCTCCTCCACCGGCAGCGGGGGCGGAGCCGAGCCGCCGTGCTCCGGGTCGAGGCCGTGGAGCCGCACCCGGCGCCAGGAGTCCCCGATCACCGGGCGGGGCGGAGCCGGAGGCGCGGCGTCGCCGAGGCAAGCCTCGCGGACGGCCGGCAGCAGACGTGAGTCGATGGTTCCGCGGTTCACGTTGCCATGGTGCCGTCGCGGGGCCCCGTGTGTGAGGGCATCCGCGTGATTGCAACTCCATGCAACCGTTGCGGTCCGGTAGTGCGCGGGCGGAAGCTTTTCACGAGCGGCCGGAGGGTGGTGCCGAGTCGGCGCAGCATCACCCTCCGCCCGGGCCTCCGTCACCGTCGAGCCCCTCGCGGGCCCGCCCGGCCACTGTGCGAACCAACCTGGCCAGGGCCGATACGGTTAGAGCGTGCAGGCAGCAAACGAACGATCGGGGCGGCGAGTCGGCCGGCTCCACAGGGCCAGGGTCCTGTACCGAAATGTCTCGAAACGCAGGATGGCGTGGCTGCTCCTCAAGGACACCGTCAACTCCTGCGTCGAGTACCGCGTCACCGGCCTGGCCGCCGAGGCGGCCTTCTTCACCCTGCTGTCCCTGCCACCCCTGCTGCTCGGACTCCTCGGTCTGCTCGGCTATCTCGACGACTGGACCGGCACCAACACCATCGGCTCGATCCAGGAGAACATCCTCAAGGCGTCGGCGACCGTCCTCAGCGACAAGGGCGTCACCGAGATCGCCAAGCCGCTGCTCCGGGACGTCACCAAGGGCCGCCCGGACGTCATCTCGTTCGGCTTCGCGGTCGCCCTGTGGTCCGGCTCCCGGGCCGTCAACGTCTTCGTCGAGTCGATCACGATCATGTACGGGCTGGAGGGCAAGCGCGGCATCGTGCGGACCCGCCTGCTCGCCTTCCTCCTCTACGTCGTCGCCCTCGTCATCGGGGCGGTGGTCCTGCCGCTGATGGTGGCCGGTCCCGAGCAGGTGGTGAACGTCGTGCCCTGGAGCGCGGACCTCGTCCGCTTCCTCTACTGGCCGGTCCTGATCCTGCTCTCCGTCGCCTTCCTCACCACGCTCTACCACGTGTCCGTACCGGTCCGTTCGCCCTGGCAGGAGGACATCCCCGGGGCGCTGGTCGCCCTCACCATGTGGGTGATCGGCAGCCTCCTGCTGCGCGTCTACCTCACCCACACCGTGGAGGGCCTCACCATCTACGGGTCGCTCGCCGCGCCCGTGGCCGTCCTGCTGTGGATCGGCGTCTCGGCCTTCGCCGTCCTCGTCGGCGCCGCGGTGAACGCCGCGATAGACCGCGTCTGGCCGTCCGTCGCGACGGCCGGTGCCCGCGCGGAGGTCGACCGGCAGCGCGCGGTGGCCCTGGCCCGCGAGGCCGCGGAGCGGGCCGCCCGCGCGCTGGAGGCGGGCCTGGAGGAGGACCTCGACGACGAGGTGGAGGAAGGCGCCGCCGGCCAGGACCGCGAACCGCCGTCGGAATTCCCCGAGCGCTGGGCGCAGTTCCTCCCGCCGGAGGACGTACGCTCGCGCATCCAGCGCCCGGAACACCGCCCGAAACACGCGAAGCCGGACTCTGCGGGCCGGCATGCGAAGCCGAATGGTGGAGCCTAGGGTTTCGGCTGGTCTCGTGCTGCCTCTGCGGGCCGTCCCGTCCGCACCACCGCTGCGCGGCGGTGTCCTCAATCGCCGGACGGGCTGGATATGGCTGATGTGGGTGCGCAATTCAGCCCCACGGGCGTCCCGGCGCAGGCGGAAAAACAAATGGCGATCGTATGCACCACCTGCATACGATCGCTTCGCACAACAGGGTGCGGAACAGGAGGTGAGGACCGATGACTGTCACGGCGACGGGCGCTGCCCGCACACGGAAGCAGGTAACGATCCACTCCCTCCTGAAGGACTCCCACCTTGTCCGAGCTCACCGCTCCGCACCCCCTCACCCGCTACGGCTGGGACGAAGGGTTCGCTGAAAGCTTCGCCCCGCACGCCGCCGAGGGCCTGACGCCCGGCCGGATCGTCCGCGTGGACCGCGGCCGTTGCGACCTCGTCGTCCCCGACGGCGACGGCGTACGGACCGTGCAGGCCGACACCGCGCTCGTCACCACGGGCGACCCGTTGCGCATCATGTGCACCGGCGACTGGGCGGCCGTCGACCTCACCCGGGGGTTCGTACGGGCGCTGCTGCCGCGCCGTACGGCCTTCGTCCGGTCCACCTCCTCCCAGCGGTCCGAGGGCCAGATCCTCGCCGCCAACGTCGACCACGCCGTGGTCGCCTCCTCCCTCGCCGCCGAGCTGGACCTCGGCCGGATCGAGCGGTTCCTCACCCTCGCCTGGGAGAGCGGGGCCACGCCCGTCGTCGTCCTCACCAAGGCCGACCTCGTCGCCGACCCCGTCGTCCTCGGCCACCTCCTCGACGACACCGCGGCGGCCGCGCCGGGCTCGCAGGTCCTCGCGGTCAGCGCGGCGACGGGCGAGGGCGTCGACGTGCTCGCCGCGACGCTCGCCGGCGGCACGTCCGTGCTCCTGGGCCAGTCCGGCGCCGGGAAGTCCACGCTCGCCAACGCCCTGGTCGGCGAGGACGTCCAGGGCGTCAACGCCACACGCGACAGCGACGGCAAGGGCCGCCACACCACCACCACGCGCAATCTGCTGCCGCTGCCGGGCGGCGGCGTCCTCATCGACACACCGGGGCTGCGCGGGGTGGGGATGTACGACGCGGACGCCGGGGTGGCGCTGGCGTTCGCGGAGATCGAGGCGCTCACGGCGCGCTGCCGCTTCCACGACTGCGGCCACGAGAGCGAGCCGGGCTGCGCGGTCCTGGAGGCGCTGTCCTCCGGCGCCCTTCCGCAGCGCCGCTTCGACAGCTACCGCAAGCTGCTCCGCGAGAACCAGCGCATCGCCGCCCGGACCGACGCGAGGCTCCGGGCGGAGATCCGGCGAGACTGGAAGCGGAAGCAGGCGGAGGGGCGGGAGATGTTCGCCCGCAAACGGGGGCGCTGACGCTGGTCTGCGGGGTCGGGGTGCGCCTGATGCGCGGCTCCGCCGCGTGGGGGCTGCGCCCCGGCCGCCGCCTGCGGCGGGCTTTTCACCCACCCCGCCCCTTCCCGAAACTGGGGGAGACCCCCAGCCCCCCGACCACGCTTCGCGCGGTGTCCTCAAACGCCGGACGGGCTGGATATGCGGCTACGGTCCGCACCATTCAGCCCGTCCGGCGATTGAGGACGCGCCCGCAGGGCGCCCCCGCCGCTGGGGGCACCTCCCAGCGGTAGCTGGGGGAGGCAACGGCGAGGCAGCCGGGGGTCTGGGGCACGCGCCCCAGTTTCGGGAAGGGGCGGGGCTGGGGAAAAAGCCCGCCGCAGGCGCAACGGACCCGCACATCAGATGCGACCGGCTCCGAGGAACAAAGCCCCCCGCCCCCAACACCGCGTCCGATTTCCGCCAGGGCCGCCGCAGGCGATGCCGCAGACTGGATCGTATGGAAGACACCCCCACCTCCCTCGACGACTCCCGCTATCAAGCGGTGTGCAGCAGGGACGCCCGCTTCGACGGAGAGTTCTTCTTCGGTGTGGCGAGCACGGGGATCTACTGCCGGCCCAGTTGCCCCGCGGTCACCCCGAAGCGGGGCAACGTGAGTTTTCACGCGTCTGCCGCCGCCGCGCAGGGGGCCGGGTTCCGGGCCTGCCGCCGGTGCAGGCCGGACGCCGTGCCCGGGTCCGCGGAGTGGAACGTACGGGCCGATCTCGTCGGGCGGGCGATGCGGCTGATCGGGGACGGGATCGTGGACCGCGCCGGCGTCGAGGGCCTCGCGGACCGGCTCGGGTACAGCGCGCGCCAGGTCCACCGCCAGCTCACGGCGGAGCTCGGTGCGGGCCCGGTCGCCCTCGCGCGGGCCCAGCGTGCCCACACCGCGAGGATCCTCCTGACGACGACATCGCTGCCGGTCACGGAGATCGCGTTCGCGGCGGGGTTCAAGAGCGTCCGGCAGTTCAACGACACCGTCCGGCAGATCTACGCCTGCACGCCGACCGCGCTGCGCGGCCGGGCGCCCGGCCGCCGCGGCGGCCCCGCGCCGACCACCGCGGCCGGCATCCCGCTGCGGCTCGCCCACCGCGGCCCGTACGCCGCGCGGGAGATCTTCGACGACCTCCACAGGAGCGCCGTTCCCGGCATCGAGGAGGTGCGCGGCACCCCCGGCGCCCGCCTCTTCCGCCGCACCCTGCGCCTGCCGTACGGCACCGCCGTCGCCGAGGTCCGCGAACCCGCCCCGGCGCACCACGGCCAGTGGCTCGACTGCCACCTGCACCTGTCGGACCCGCGCGATCTGGCCGCCGCCGTGCAGCGGGTGCGCCGCCTCTTCGACCTCGACGCCGACCCGTACGCCGTCGCGGGCCGCCTTCGCGCCGACCCCCTGCTGCGGCCCCTCGTCGACGCCCGGCCGGGCCTGCGCTCGCCCGGCGCGGCCGACGGCGACGAGCTCGCCGTGCGCGCCGTGCTGGCCCGGGGCAGGACCGCCGAGGAGGCGGCGGCGCTCGCGGGCGGGCTGGTGAGCGCGTACGGAAAGCCCCTCGCCGCACCGGACGGCGCCCTCACCCATGTCTTCCCCGGCGCCGGCACCCTCGCCGGCGCCGCCCTCGACGACGTTCCGGAGCCGGCCCGCCGGGCGCTGCGCGCCCTCACCACTGCCCTCGCGGAGGGCGCGGTCCGGCTCGACCCCGGCGCGGACCGCGACGCCGCCGAACGCGCCCTGCTCACCCTGCCCGGCATCGACGCCCGGACGGCCGGTCACATCCGGATGCGGGCGCTCGGCGACCCGGACGTCTTCCTGGCGGAGGACGCGGAGGACACCGGCACGCCCGTCGAGGACACCGCCGCTTGGCGCCCCTGGCGCTCGTACGCACTGCACCACCTGCGGCTCCGCGCCGCCGAGCCCCGCCCCGACACAGTGAAGGACGTCTGACCGTGCTCTACACCGAGATCGACAGCCCCCTCGGCCCGCTCCTGCTCGCCGGCACGCCCTCCGCGACCGCGCCCGGCGGCACCGCCCTCGTCTCGCTGTCCGTGCCGGGGCAGAAGAACGGTGCCACCGTGGGGCCGGACTGGCAGCGCGACCCCGGTGCCTTCGCGGAGGCCGGACGCCAGCTCGCGGCGTACTTCGCGGGGGAGTCCAAGGACTTCGCGCTCGAATTCGCCGTGCAGGGGACGGAGTTCCGGCGGCGGGTCTGGGACGCGCTCGACACCGTCCCGTACGGCTCCACCACCACGTACGGCGAACTGGCCGCCCGCATCGGCGCCCCGCGCGCCGCCGTCCGCGCCGTGGGCGGCGCGATCGGCGCCAACCCGCTGCTGGTGCTGCGCCCCTGTCACCGGGTGATCGGCGCGGACGGCTCGCTCACCGGATACGCGGGAGGACTGGAGCGCAAGCGGCTGCTGCTCGGTCTCGAAGCACCGCGCGCTTGACCGCTCCGGTCAACGGAACTGGACGATCTGTCAATCGGCGCCGGGGGAGATCACCCCCGCAACACCGATCCGATCCACGCCCCCACGACGAGCAGGCAGGCGAACAGTTCGACCAGGACGCTCGTCCCGAGCGCCCGCATCACGTTCCGCGTCGACGCCCACGCCTCGCCGTGCCCGCCGAGCCGCTGCCGCTCCACGCCGTAGAGCCCGGCGACGAAGCCCGGGACCGCGCCCAGCACCGGCACGAGGAAGAACCCGGCGATCCCGGCCGCGCCGGCCACCAGGAAGGCGCGGCGGGTGATGCCCGCGCCCCGCAGGTGCCGGGCCGGGAGCAGCCAGATCACGGCCTGGTTCAGCAGCAGCACCCCCGTGGCACCGGCCAGCACGGCCCAGGCCAGGGCGGTCCGCTCGGTCATCGACCACCACAGCACCCCGGCCCAGACGATCGGCGGTCCCGGCACCCCCGGGGTCACCACGCCGAGCAGGCCGAGCAGCATCACCAGACCGACCAGGACCAGCTGCCACGTCCCCATGGACCAAGGTTGCCGGAAGGCGCGCGGCACCGCTTCCGGACGATTGCGGACAGCGTGGCCGGTATTCGCCCAACCACCGGCGCCCGTCGGCCCGCGAGCGGATCGGTGCAGGTCAGCGCGGTGCCGTCCAGCCGCGTTCGGCGGCGTGCCGGCCCAGCTGGAGCCGGGTCGTGACCCCGGCCAGCTCCATCAGCCGCTTCACCCGCCGCTGCACCGTCCGCAGGCCCAGCCCGAGCTGCTTGGCGGCGCCGGCGTCCGTCAGGCCAGCGAGCAGCAGCGAGAGCACTTCCAGGTCGACGGCGTCCGGCTCGGCGGCCTCGTACGGCGCGTCGTCCGCGCACGTCCGTAAGGGCAGCGCCCGGCGCCACTCGTCCTCGAAGAGGTCGGCCAGCGAGGTGAGGAGCGCGCCGGGCCGCACCGCGAGGGCGGTGTGCGGGGACAGCACCACCAGCGCGGCCGCGCGGTCGGCGACGACGAACTCGGCGGGCACCCGGCCGACGGCCCGGACTCGGGCGGCCGGTCCGTGGTGGCCGGACACCGGCGCGGGAGCGGCGCCGCGCGCCGGAGCGTCACGTCCGACAACCGTGCGCTGGTGCACGCCGTTGACCGCGTCACCCGTGGTGAGCGAGGCTCTGTCCGCCATCAGCGTGCAGATCTCGCGGGTGGCGGCGAACCGCAGCCGCAACAGACGTTCGGCGACGGCGTGGTAACCGGTCACCAGTTCCACCGCGCTGTTCCCGTCGGGCCGTTGTGTCGGCCGCTCGCACTGCCCTGTCTCCCGGACGGCGTCCAGACCTATGGCACTGAGCAAGCGACATCCCTCCCCGCGACCGCGTTTCGAATGCGGACATCATCCCTGGGGGCGGTTCCTTCGTGCACTCTTCCCGTATGCCCCGAGGTGTGGACAATAAGGGCATGAGTCAGCAGGGGGATCAACGCTCCGGCCAAGAGGACGCCTGGTGGGGCGAGTTGTACGACAAGAATCAACCCGACACCGGCTCCGCCGCCGCGGACGACAGCCTCGACGAACGCTTCACCTCCGTCGCCGCGGTCGTCAGAGCGACGGGTGCCGTGCCCGGAGCGGAACCGGTCGGGCGGGCGGCGCGCGCGACGAGAGACGGCGGCGACCGATCCGCTCCTCCCTCGGGAGGGCTCCCCTCGCTGTCGATGGGTTACGGAGCGCCGCACACCCGGGGCCTGCCCGGCCCGCCCGAACTCCAGCCGCCCGCCGACCCCGTGGGCCCGCCCCCGCTCCCCTCGCCGGACCGGGCGCAGCGGATCACCAGGGACGTGCCACCGCCCGATACCAGGGGGCAGGTGCCACCGCCCCGCGCCCCCGCCCCGCCGCCCCGGCTCCCCGAGCCCGCGGACCCCAGCGGCCCGACCGAGAAGCCGGTGAAGCTCCCGGAGTCCCTGCGGCCGGCCAACGTCGCCCGGCCCGCGAGCGCGCCCCGGCCCGTGAACGTACGGCGGCCGTCGCCCCGGCCCATGAACACCCCGCGGCCCACCTCACCGCTGCGCAAGCCGCCTGGGCAGTCCGTACCACCGCCGCGGGAGGCGCTGCCCCCCGCGGAGTCCCCGCTTCCGGGGGAGCCGCTCGAACCGCTCCCCGTGCGGGACGCGCTCCCGCCGCCCGGTCCGGCGCAGCCGGACGGGACTCCCACCCTGGATCCGGAGCCCGGGGACATGTGGGAGGGCCCGCTGCCACCCCGCCCTCCGCAGTCGCGGGAGCCGCTCTGGTCCCCGAAGTCCCGGGAGAAGGCCACCTCGGAGGCCCCACCGGTAACCGACGCGCCCCAGGAGGCCGAGGAGAGCCCGCGCGCGGCGGACGCCGAGCCAGCGGACGAGCCGTCGGCCGCGCCCCCGGAGCGCCGGGCACCGCTCCCGACGCCACGGCGCGAGCAGCCGCGCGACACCGCCCCACGGGACCGGCAGCCGCGCGGGGCGACGCCCCCGCGCAAGCCCCTGCCGTCCCGGCCGAACGAGGCGCCTCCCGGGCCCGCTTCACGCCGTGCGCGCGACCCTCAGCCGCCAGGCGATTCCCGCCGGTCGCGTGACTCCCTCCCGTCCAACGGATCCCGCCCGTCCCGCGACCCTCTCCCTCCCGCCGATCCCCGTTCGCCCCTCGACGCCCTGTTCCCCACCTCCTCCCGCCCACCGCGCGCCCCTGCCGTCCCGCCCGTCGACCCCCGGCAGCCCGACGACCCGCTGCCACCCGGATCCCGCCGGTCGCGCGAGCCCCTCTCGCCCGCCAGGTCACCCCAGCCCCGCGACGCCTCCCAGCCTCCGCAGACCATGCAGCCCTGGGACGCCCTCTTCTCCGCCCGGCCCGAGCCTGCCGAGGAGCGGGCGCCACGGGTGCCGCTCGTGCCCCGGCAGACGCGGAAGCCCGCCCGCGCCGCCGAGTTCGTGGGGGAGCGCCCGCCCACGTACGACGCCGAGCCGACCGCCTGGCCCGCCGGCGACCCCCGGCACCTGGCGGACGTCGTGCCGGACACCGTGCTCGACGGTGCCTGCTACGGCGCGGTGACCCTGCGCGCCACCTCGCTGCGCGGCGACTCGGCGCGCTACCGCGGCGAGCCGCGCCGCGACGCCCTGCTGACCACCCGCTTCGGCGACGGTGACGGCGCCCTGGTCTTCGTCGCGATGGCCAGCGGCACCCGCGCGGCCGGTGAGGCGCACCGCGCGGCCCGGGACATCTGCGCCTGGCTCGGCGGCGCCGTGGGGCGCAGCCACGCCCGGCTGGCCGACGACATCCGCGGCGGGCGCCGCGGCGAGCTGAGGTCCGGGCTGCACCGGCTCACCGACCGCTCGTACGGCAGGCTGCGCGCCCGCGCGGCCGAACTGGGCGTGCGCCCCGAGGAGTACACCGCCGCCGTGCGCTGCCTGCTCCTGACCGCGGACCCCGCCTGCCGTACGCGTGTCTTCTTCGGCGTCGGCACCGGCGGCCTCTTCCGGCTCCGGGAGGGGGGCTGGCAGGACCTCGACCCGGAGCCCACGGAGATCTGCCCGGGGCTCGAACCCGCGGTGGAGCAGGGCACGGCGCCCGACGAGCGGATGACGATCGACCTGGGCATCCCCACCCCCGGCGTCACCCCGCCCGTCGAACCGGCCGAGGTGCCGGGCGAGCCGTTCCGCTTCCGGGCGTCGGTCGCCCGGCCGGGCGACGGCCTGCTGCTGTGCAGCACGGGCATGGCCGAGCCGCTGCGCGGCGAGCCGGAGCTGGGCAAGGAGCTCGCCCGCCGCTGGTCCGGGGGTGAGCCGCCGGGGCTGGCGGCGTTCCTCGGGGACGCCCAGCTGCGGGTGACGGGGTACGCCGACGACCGCACCGCGTGCGTGCTCTGGGAGGCATAGCCATGTGTTCCGTGGGTTCATAGGGGAAGGAGCCGGCCGAGACCCGATCCGGAGGAGGCCCGATGGCGAAGCGGACGGTGGCGGAGCAGTTCGTCGACATCCTGGTGCGCGCCGGGGTGCGGCGGCTCTACGGAGTCGTCGGCGACAGCCTGAACCCGGTGGTGGACGCCGTCCGGCGGAACGCCGCCGTCGACTGGGTCCAGGTCCGCCACGAGGAGACCGCCGCCTTCGCGGCCGGCGCCGAGGCACAGCTGACCGGCAGGCTGGCCGCCTGCGCGGGCTCCTGCGGCCCCGGCAACCTGCACCTGATCAACGGCCTCTACGACGCCCACCGTTCCATGGCCCCGGTGCTGGCCCTCGCCTCGCACATCCCCAGCAGCGAGATCGGCACCGGCTTCTTCCAGGAGACCCACCCGGACCAGCTGTTCCGCGAGTGCAGCCACTACAGCGAGCTGATCTCCAGCCCCCGGCAGATGCCCCGGGTGCTGCGCACGGCCGTCCAGCACGCGATCGGGCAAGGCGGCGTCAGCGTCATCTCCCTGCCCGGTGACATCGCCGGGCAGCAGGCCCCCGAGGCGGGTGCCGACCACGCGCCGCTGCCCGCCCGCCCGTCCGTGCGGCCCGGGGACACGGAGATCGACGCGCTCGCCCGGATGGTCGACGAGGCCGGGAAGGTCACCCTCTTCTGCGGCAGCGGCACCGCGGGCGCGCACGACGAGGTGATGACGTTCGCGGAGCGGGTGAAGGCGCCGGTCGGGCACGCCCTGCGGGGCAAGGAGTGGATCCAGTACGACAACCCCTACGACGTCGGCATGAGCGGGCTCCTCGGCTACGGCGCCGCCTATGAGGCCACCCACGAGTGCGACCTGCTGATCCTGCTGGGCACCGACTTCCCGTACAACGCCTTCCTGCCCGACGACGTGCGGATCGTGCAGGTGGACGTGCGGCCCGAGCGCCTCGGCCGCCGGTCCCGGCTCGACCTCGCCGTGTGGGGCGACGTGCGAGAGACCCTGCGCTGCCTCACGCCGAAGGTGCGGGCGAAGGGCGACCGCGCCTTCCTGGACCGGATGCTCAAGAAGCACGCCGACGCCCTGGAGGGGGTCGTCAAGGCGTATACGCGCAAGGTCGAGAAGCACACCCCGATCCACCCCGAGTACGTCGCCTCCGTCCTGGACGAGGAGGCCGCCGACGACGCGGTCTTCACCGTCGACACCGGCATGAACAACGTCTGGGCGGCCCGCTATCTCACGCCCAACGGCCGTCGCCGGGTCATCGGTTCGTTCACCCACGGCTCGATGGCGAACGCGCTGCCCCAGGCGATCGGGGCCCAGTTCCTCGACCCCGGCCGCCAGGTCGTGGCGATGTCGGGCGACGGCGGCTTCTCCATGCTGATGGGCGACTTCCTCACGCTCGTGCAGTACGGCCTGCCGGTGAAGGTCGTTCTCTTCAACAACTCCTCGCTCGGCATGGTCGAGCTGGAGATGATGGTGAGCGGGCTCCCCTCGTACGGAACGACGAACCGGAACCCCGACTTCGCGGCCCTCGCCCGGGCCGCCGGAGCCCACGGCGTGCGGGTGGAGAAACCCAAGCAGGTGCGTGACGCGCTGCGCGACGCCTTCCGGCACAAGGGGCCCGCGCTGGTCGACATCGTCACCGACCCCAACGCCCTCTCCATCCCCCCGAAGATCAGCGCCGAGATGGTCAGCGGCTTCGCGCTCTCCGCGGGAAAGATGGTGCTGGACGGCGGCGTCGGCCGGATGCTGCAAATGGCGCGCTCCAACCTCCGCAACGTACCGCGCCCCTGACCAAGGAAAGCCACGCGGAAAACCTCCGTTCGCCACAGGCCGACGGCATATTCGCGCGCGGCACGGGTGGGCTCGTTATTCCAGTCATATCGCCTTGTTGATGGGTCAACAGGAGTCGTCGCCCGCGGGCCGGGGCATGCATTGCCGTGAGTGAGCGTGAACGTGTTCGATGCCGGTGCGCCGGGGAGGGGTCGGGTACAGGGAAGGATGAAACGGCGGACTGCAGGCCTGGCGAGCGCGGACGGCCACGCGGGCAGGGAAAGGGCCGCGGGGAGCATGGCGGCGAGCGGAGCGGGGGACGCGCCCGCGTCCTCGGTGCCACGTTTCGAGAGACGGCTCGGCCGTCGCGACCTCACGGCGGTGGGCCACGTGCGCGCGGAACTCCGCGCGCTGCTGGCGCACTGGGGCGCACCGGGGCGCGCGGACACGGCCGAGCTGCTGACGAGCGAGCTGGTCACCAACGCACTGGTGCACACCGACGGGGCGGCGGTGATGAAGGCCACGCTCACCGGTGGCGCGGAGGCATGGGCCAAGGGACGGCTGCGCGTCGAGGTGCGGGACTTCGTCGCCAGGCACCCGGCCCTGCGCGTCCCGGGAGCACGCACCGGCGGCCGGGACGACGGGACGGACGACATCGAGCAGACCGCGACCTCGGGCCGCGGTCTGCTGCTCGTGCACTCCCTCGCCGACGGCTGGGGCGTCCACCCGCACGGCGTGGGGAAATCGGTCTGGTTCGAGCTGGACGCCCAAGAGCCCTGAACCGCCGCTTCGGGCGACCCAGGGCCCATGGGGGCTCAGCCGAACTGTCGCTCGATCTGGGCGAGTTTGGCCTCCAGCGAGTCGAGCCGCGGGATGGCTTGGGTGTCGTCCTCGGCGGTGAGGTCGATCGGATCAGAGCCGCTCACCGCCTGGAGCGGACGCGCGCGTACGGGAAGCTGTCCTTCGGCCGCTATGGAAGGCTCCGCGCCGAGTTGCGGCGGCTGCGCGGCCGCGGGCACGGCCGGCCCGGTCACCTCGACCTGCCGCCCGGTGCGGGCGCGGCCCCAGACCCGGTGCTGGCGGTTGTACGCCTTGATGCGGGCCCGCTCCAGCTTGCCCGCCTCGCGCCGCCGCACCCGGTCCCGCTCCATCTGCCGCTTGTCCTCGCGGACCTCCTCGACCGCCTCGTCCAGCGTCCGCACACCCTCCAGGAGCATCAGCGACCAGGCGCCGAAGGTCTCGCGGGGGGCGCGCAGCCACCGGACTATGCGGATCTGGGGGAGTGGGCGGGGCACGAGTCCCTGCTCGCGGAGCGCTGCCCGGCGGGTCTGCTTGAGCGCGCGGTCGAAGAGCACCGCGGCCGAGAGGGACATGCCGGCGAAGAACTGCGGCGCGCCCGCGTGGTCCATCCCCCGTGGCGCGTGCACCCAGTTGAACCAGGCCGCCGCGCCCGCGAAGGTCCACACCAGCAGCCGGGAGCCGAGCGCCGCGTCACCGTGGCTGGCCTCGCGCACGGCGAGCACCGAGCAGAACATGGCGGCGCCGTCGAGACCGAAGGGCACCAGATACTCCCAGCCGCCCGTCAGGCCCAGATTCTGCACGCCGAAGCCCACCAGCCCGTGGAAGGAGAGAGCGGCGGCCACGGCGGCGCAGCAGAAGAGCAGTACGTACGAGGCGCTGCCGTAGATGGCCTCCTTGCGGCGCCTGCGCTCCTCGGTGCGTTCCCAGGAGTCCGTGGGAGCCCCCGTGTCGTCCGCGCCGCCGTTCCGGCCGCCGCGCGCGAGCACCGTCACCGCCACCACGGCCCCGGCGAGCGCCACCACACTGGGGAGCATCCAATTCAGCGGTATATCGGTCACTCTCATCTTGCGTCCCTTGCATAGCAGTACGGCCTTTCGCGCGCCATCCTGACGGAATCGGACCGTTCGCCAAAGGGTTTCCGGGCAACTGCCTGCCAATGGACGCCAAGGGCATACAGATAGGTGTGGGAGTATTCGAACGCCGCCCAGCGAAAAGGGAATTGCGTTCGTTTCACTCCACCCGATCGAGTGGTGTGAAGGTAATCAGCTTGTGGTCATACGTGCTACTCGTACGGCATCACCGGTACGAGGGCAGGTGAGACAGGTGTCATCGGGACGCAGGGTGTAGTAGAGGCAGCAGCTCGCCCGGTCGCGGGTCCGCAGCGATTCGCCCATGGGTCCGGTCGGCGCACGGAAGGCCGCACCGCCCGCGTACGGCGGGGTGGCGCCCGGCAGGAGCAGCGCCAACTCCCGCTCCACGCGCGGCTCCTCGCCCAGCAGGCCGCCCAGCCGCCAGAGGCCCTCGGTGAGTTCGTCCGCCGCCATGCCCCACAGGGCGCGCGAGCCGCGCCGCATCCGCGGCCGGAAGGCGGCCGGCACCGGTGCGAGGTGTTCGGCCACCGCCTCCCGCACCCGGACCCGCAGCTCCTCCTCGTCCGCGACGACCCGGGCGCGCGGATCCCCCGCCGCCGGATCGTCGGCCAGGCAGGCGAAGTCGGCGATCCGGGCCGTCATCCGGCCGCGCGCCCGGTCGTAGGAGACGGCCCCGACGGGCAGCCGCACCACCCGGCGGCGCAGAAACCACGGGATGGTGACCAGCAGGCACAGGGGCCAGGCGTAGCGGTGCAGACCGACGCTCGCGACGACGGTCGGCCGGGCCCGCTCGCCGTGGTCGCGCAGGAGCTGCTCGTCGTCCCATGCCAGAAACGCGTCGAGCTCGGCCCCGCCCGCCGCGAGCCCCGCCGCGGTCACCCAGCCGTCGCCCCGCCGGGGCGGCTCCACGCTGACGGTCAGCCGGGGGAACACCTCGGCGAGCCGGGCGTACGCGCCGCCGGCGGGGCACTCCCGGGCGGGCGGCCGAGGGGGTACGTGCGAGAACGGGGCGGCCGGGGCGGGAAGCATGCGATACCACCGAATCGCGATCGTTTGCAGGCAAGCCTTACCTTACCCGGATGGTTCGGGGTTTGAACTGTCAGAACGGCCGCCTATGGTTCGGATGGACACAGGAGGACCCCCATGGAGCAGGGCAGACCCCACGGCGCGGCATCGCGGCCCGTCCCCGGCGCGCCCGGACGGGCCACCGCGCACAGCGCGCCGATCGGCCACGTCCGAGGTGAGCACGTCCACAGCCAGGAGGCGTACGGCGAGGACGCGTACGGCGCCCCGGTCACCGTCCCCGCGCCGCGGTCCGCTCCCGCACGCCGCATGCCGCAGCGGTACTCCGTGCGCGGACAGATCCTCGACGCCCTGCGCAAGGCACTGCTCAGCGGCGAGCTGATACCCGGCGAGGTCTACTCCGGGCCCGCGCTCGGCGAGCGCTTCGGCGTCTCCGCGACGCCCGTCCGCGAAGCGATGCAGCAGCTGGCACTGGAAGGCGCCGTCGAGGTCGTCCCCAACCGCGGCTTCCGCGTCACCCGCCGCACCGCCCGCGACCTCGCGGAACTCGCCGAGGTGCGCGCCCTGCTGGAGGTCCCGGCCGTACTGCGGCTGGCCCGCACCGTGCCCCCGGCGCGCTGGGCCGACCTGCGGCCCCTCGCCGAGACGGCCGCCGCCGCGGCGGAGACCGGCGACCGCGCCCACTACGCCGAGGCCGACCGCGCCTTCCACCGCGCGCTCCTCGGCCTCTCCGGCAACCGCCAACTGGCCACGGTCGCCGAGGAACTCCACCGCCGGGCCCAGTGGTCCGCGGCCCGCACCCCCTGCCTCGCCGCGGACGCGGCTGAACATCTGGCCCTGCTCGACGCCTTGGCGGCGGGCGATCTGGGGGCGGTCGAGACGCTTCTGACGGGGCACGTCATGGGGGCTGCCTGAGCTGTCGGGTGCGGGTTGCTGGCGCCTGCGGCGGGCTTTGTTCCCCTACCCCGCCCCTTCCCGGCTGCGTCCGATGTGCGGCTCCGCCGCGTGGGGGGAGACCCCGGACCCCGACGCGGCTGCGCCGCGTGTCCTCACCCCCCCCAGCCACCTCCCCCGGACTCCGTCCGGGGGAGCCCCCAGAGGTGCCCCCAACGGGCTGAATGTGCGGACCGTGGCGAAGCGTGTTGCGGGGCCTGGGGCGCGGCCCCAGTGCGGGCTAATCCGGGGCCGCCCCCGGTGACAGCCGGTCCGCCAGCCACGCCGGGACGCCCCCCAGGAGCCGCACGAGCCGCCCCGCCTCCGCCCGCAGCCGCGCCGCCTCGTCCGCATCGGCGAGCACGGCGGCCAGCGACGCCAGCGCCGGGGCGATGCCGATCAGATAGCCCAGCTCCTCCCTTATGCGGAGCGACTCGGCGAAGCCGTACCGGGCCTCGGCGAGCTTGCCGTCGTGCTCGGCCATGGCCGCCACGTGCCGCCAGGTGAAGGACAGCAGCAGCCGCTGGCCGTGCGCGGCCGCCCCCGCGTGGGCGCGCTGGAAGGCGGCGGTGGCGTCGGAGGGGTTCTCGGACAGGTGCTGGGCGATGAGCCCCCGCCTGAAGTTCAGCAACGGCCGCGTCGGCGAGGCCGGAGTCAGCAGCGCGGCCGCCCGGCCCAGCGCGGACCGCGCCTCGTCCGCCCGGTCCCTTACGCCCAAAAGGGTGGCCGCGTAGGCGAGATGGCCCCGCTCGCAGGCCGCCGCGCCCCGCTCCTCGTCGTCCGTGGCGAGCGCCTCGGCCGCCCGCAGCGCGTCCTCCGCGGCCCCCCAGCCCCGCGCGGTGTAGACGCACCGCTCGGTCAGCACCTCCGTCCGCCGCAGCGCCGCGCCCGGATCCTCGGCGGCGTGCGGGGCGAGCAGCGCGGCGGCGTCGTCCCAGCAGGCGCGCGACCGCAGTCGCCAGACGGCTCGTTCGAGGGGATCGTCCCCTTGCGGGTCCGGCCCGTGTGGTCCTGGTGGCTCCTCCGACAACCCAGAATTCCGCATGGCGGTATCCGCCACAGTGCCCTCCCCAAGCGCGCCGTCGAGCTGGAAGCCGTGACCCGAATCTCAGCACGAAGACCCGGACGCGGCCAAGGGTCAGGTGTGAAGCAATTCACAAAGGTGGGCGACTTCCAGCAGTAGCGGAAGATTACCGGAGAGTGAACGGGCCCATGAGCGTGAGGGCGCTCATGTGGTACGCGTGGAAGGGGTCCGGAAGCCGCTCTCCCGTCCACCCTCTCCGCTCCCCGGCGGCTCGTCCGGCGCGCGGAAAATGCCTCGCTCCAGCAGGGTGCGGCTGACAGGATGGCCGACGCCCGCGCCACCGCGGGCGCGGAGTGACGCCTGCGGCGGGGCTTGTTCCCCAGCCCCGCCACTTCCCGGCTGCGTCTGATGTGCGGCTCCGCCGCGTGGGGGGCAAGTCCCCGGACCCCCGCAACACGCTTCGCGCGTTGTCCTCGAACTCCCCCGGCTACCTCCCCCGGACTCCGTCCGGGGGTGCCCCCAGAGGTGCCCCCAACGGGCTGAAAAGAAGAGAACGGCCGCGCCCGGCGCAAAGAACCGGTGCACCCGGCTGAAATGAACAGCGCACCCACCGGCCGTGAAGGTACCCACCGGCGGAGGGGGTGGGGCCGGAGGGTGGGGTTCTGGAACGCGGTGCGTCGTTACGGCACCCAATGCGTATGGCGGTGCCATGCACCGCGTTCCAGGTCCTCAGCCCGGAGGTCACACCCCCGGTCCAGCCACCAACCCAGCCCGGCCGGCGATTGAGGCCGCCCGCCGCACCCGCAGCGCACCCGCAGCGCACCCGCAGCGCACCCGCAGCGCACCCGCAGCGCACCCGCAGCGCACCCGCAGGCGCAGCGCACCCGCAGGCGGCAGGCGCACCCGCAGGTCAACTCATACGCAACGCCAAGAAAAAGTCCAACTTGTCCTCCAAGCGCGACAAATCACGCCCCGTCAGCTGCTCAATCCTGCCCACCCGATACCGCAACGTATTCACATGCAGGTGCAAGCGAGTCGCACACCGCGTCCAAGAGCCGTCGCAGTCCAGAAACGCCTCCAGCGTCGGGATCAGCTCGGCCCGATGCCGGTGGTCGTAGTCGCGCAGGGGGTCCAGGAGGCGTGCGGTGAAGGCGCGGCGGACGTCGTCGGGCACGAAGGGGAGCAGCAGCACGTGCGAGGCCAGCTCCTGGTGGCCCGCGGCGCAGACCCGGCCCGGGCGGGCGGCGGCGACGCGGCGGGCGTGCCGGGCCTCCTCCAGGGCGCCGCGCAGGCCTTCGGCCGAGTGCACGGGGGCGCTGACGCCCAGCGTGAGCCGGCCGTCGCCGTCGAGGCCGCGGGAGAGGGGTTCGTGGACGGTGGCGAGGAGGGTGTCGGCGTGCAGTCCGGGCGCCGTCGCCGTGCCGTCGTCCTCGGCGCCGGGAGGGCCGGGGAGGTCGGGGCGGACGGGCAGCGCCGGGAGCGGCACCAGCGCCACGGCCTCGTCGCCGAGGTGGGCGACCGCGATCCGGTCGGACGGCTCGGTGCCGGACGCGTCCGGGTCGACGAGGATCTCCTCCAGCAGGGCCTGGGCCACCGGGCCGCCGGGGATCTCGCCGCCGTCCCACTCGACCCGGGCCACGACGACCTGCCAGTGCGGGGCGGTGCCGAGGCCCGGCAGCAGCACGGGCGCCGCCACCCGCAGCCGGGCGGCGATCTCGGCCGGGGCCGCGCCGGTCTGGACCAGTTCCAGGACCTCCTGGGCGAGCCGGCGCCGCACCGTGCGGGCGGCGTCGCGCCGGTCGCGCTCGACGGCGATCAGCTGGGTGACGCCGTCGAGCAGGTCAAGGCGCTCGGCGGGCCAGTCGCCCGCGTCCGCCTCGACGGCCAGCAGCCAGTCCGACAGGACGGTCTCCCGGACGTCGCGGGCGGCGCCGCGCCCGGCCCCGCTGATGGGGAAGAGGGAGTAGGTGTTGCCCGCGGCGCTCACCCGGTGCGGGCCGCGGCGCCCGGTGCGCGAGGCGGCGAGGTGCTCGCCCGCGAGCGTGGCGCAGACGGCGGCCGGCAGCTCGGGCCCGGATCCGGCCAGCGAGGAACCGGCGATGGGGCGGCCGGTGGGGGAGAGAACCCAGGCCCGCAGGTCCAGGTCGGAGCCGAGCAGGTCGAGGACGACCTCGGGGCCGCCGCCCGCCGGGCCGGAGGTCATCAGCCGCCGGTGCCGGTCGACGACCGCCGCCAGGTCCCCGGCCCGCTCGCTGGAGACCTGCCGCACCACGTGCTCGGTGATGGACGCGAACGACACGTCCTCGACCACCGAGAACAGCGGCAGCCGGTGCCGCCCGCAGGCCTGCACGAGGTCGTCGGGGATCGAGCGCATCTCGGCCTCGCCCGCCGCGAGCCCGGCCACCCCGGCCGCCGAGAGGATCCGTACGAAGCGCTCGGAGTCCTCCGGCTCCCGCCGCCACGCGAGGCCCGTGAGCACCAGCTCCCCGCCGGAGAGGTACCGGCTCGGGTCGCGCAGGTCGGTGGTCATCACGCCGCGCACGGAGCGGTCCAGCTCGTCCTCGCCGCCGAGCAGCCGCAGGCCCAGTGCCTCGGTCTCCAGGAGTGCGCGCAGCCGCATCGTGGTCGCCGCCGATCTGTCTTGTTGTAACCAGTGGAATGCAGTGGGGTTTCTGAACCCCGTCTTTCGTTCGAATCTACAAGACGGGGCCCGCGGCCAGCGAACCGCTTCATGGTTTCGGTGACTGCACCCGGGTGCCCGCCCGGCCTTGTACTGGCCTCACGCCGCGTGAACAGGACATGAACCGCCCGGACGGACCACCCCCTCGCACCACCCCACGGGACCCGATCGAGAAGAGAAGATCCATGGACTTCCTGCGCCCCGGCAGCTGGGAGGAGGCGCTCGCCGCGAAGGCCGAGCACCCCACGGCTGTGCCCATCGCGGGCGGCACGGACGTGATGGTCGAGATCAATTTCGACCACCGCCGGCCGGAGTATCTGCTCGACCTGAATCGCATCGGCGATTTGTACGAATGGGAGATCGGCGACCGCGACGTCCGCCTCGGCGCGTCCGTGCCGTACACCCGGATCATGGAGGAGCTCCGCCACCCGCTCCCCGGCCTCGCGCTCGCCTCGCACACCGTGGGGTCCCCGCAGATCCGCAACCGCGGCAGCGTGGGCGGCAACCTCGGCGCGGCCTCCCCGGCCGGGGACGCCCACCCCGCGCTGCTCGCGGCGGGCGCCGACGTGGAGGCGGAGTCGGTGCGCGGCACCCGGCTGATCCCGGTGGAGGAGTTCTACACCGGCGTGAAGCGCAACGCCCTGGCGCCGGACGAGCTCATCCGGGCCGTACGGATCAGGAAGGCCGACGGGCCGCAGCAGTTCTCCAAGGTCGGCACCCGCAACGCCATGGTCATCGCGGTCTGCGCCTTCGGCATCGCCCTGCACCCGGACACCCGCACCGTGCGGACCGGCATCGGCTCGGCCGCGCCCACGCCGGTGCGGGCCCGCGCGGCGGAGGACTTCCTGGCCGCCGCGCTGGAGGAGGGCGGCTTCTGGGAGTCGGGCACGGCCCTCCCGCCGTCGCTGGCCCGGCAGTTCGCCGAGCTCGCCGCCGGCGCGTGCAACCCGATCGACGACGTGCGCGGCAGCGCCCGGTACCGGCGGCACGCGGTGGGCGTCATGGCCCGCCGGACGCTCGGCTGGACCTGGGACGCGTACCGCGGCAGTGAGAGGAACACCCGATGCGCGTGAATTTCGAGGTCAACGGGCGGCCGCAGCAGGCCGACGACGTCTGGGAGGGCGAGAGCCTGCTCTACGTCCTGCGCGAGCGGCTGGGCCTGCCCGGTTCGAAGAACGCCTGCGAGCAGGGCGAGTGCGGCTCCTGCACGGTCCGCCTCGACGGAGTGCCGGTGTGCGCCTGCCTGGTGGCCGCGGGGCAGGTCCAGGGCCGTACGGTCGACACCGTGGAAGGGCTCGCCGACTACGCGAAGCGGCGGGCCGGCGGCGCCGGTGGCACGGACCTCGGCGCGTCCCTGCAGTGGCGGCCCGGCCAGGCCGCCACCGAACTCTCCCCGGTCCAGCAGGCGTTCATCGACGCGGGGGCCGTCCAGTGCGGCTTCTGCACCCCCGGCCTGCTCGTCGCCGCCGACGAACTGCTGGAGCGCAACGCCGACCCCACCGACGCCGACATCCGCGAGGCGCTCTCGGGCAACCTCTGCCGCTGCACCGGCTACGAGAAGATCCTCGACGCGGTGCGCCTCGCGGCCGCCCGCGGCGGAGAGGGGAGCTGACGTGATGTCATCGGCCCGCGCACGGAGCGGCCTCCCGCCCGGCCCCACCGAGCCGCCCGGCTCCCGGCCCCCGGCCGCCGCCCGGGAGCGGAACCACGACGCGCCGCGCCGCCGCACGGCGCCGCGGGCGGACGACGCCCTCACCACCGAGCTACAAGCCGTCACACCGCAAACCATCGCAACACAAGCCGGCGCCTCCCGCACCGGACGAGGCACCGGCACCGCGCGCGTCCCCACCGAGCTCACCCAGGGCAGCCGCACCCGCGGCGGTATCGGCGAGTCCACCAGGCGGCCCGACGGCACCCTGAAGGTCACCGGCGACTTCGCCTACGCCTCCGACCTCTGGCACGAGGACATGCTCTGGGGCTTCACGCTCCGCAGCCCGCACACCCACGCCCGGATCCTGTCCGTCGACCTCTCCGAGGCGTACGCCACGCCGGGCGTGTACGCCGTGCTCACCTACGCCGACCTCCCCGCCGAGACCCGCTACGGGCTGGAGATCAAGGACACCCCCGTCCTCGCCGACGGCGTCGTCCGCTATCACGGCGAGCCCGTCGCGCTCGTCGCCGCCGACCACCCCGAGACCGCCCGCCGCGCCGCCGCGAAGATCAAGGTGGCGTACGAGCAACTGCCCACCGTCACCGACGAGGAGACGGCCACCGCACCCGGCGCCCCCCACCTGCACCCCGGCCGCAATGACCACCACGCCGGTCACGTGCCCCACCCCAACATCGTCCACCGCCAGCCCGTGCTCCGCGGCGACGTCGCCGCCGCCCGCGCCCGCGCCGAGGTGGTCGTCACCGGCGACTACGAAGTGGGCATGCAGGACCAGGCGTTCCTCGGCCCCGAGTCCGGACTCGCGGTGCCCGCCGAGGACGGCGGCGTCGACCTCTACATCGCCACCCAGTGGCTGCACGCCGACCTCCGCCAGATAGCCCCCGTCCTCGGCCTGCCCGAGGACAAGGTCCGCATGACGCTCTCCGGCGTCGGCGGGGCCTTCGGCGGCCGCGAGGACCTCTCCATGCAGGCCCACGCCTGCCTGCTGGCGCTGCGCACCGGACGGCCCGTCAAGATGGTCTACAACCGCTTCGAGTCGTTCTTCGGCCACGTCCACCGCCACCCCGCCAAGCTGCACTACGAGCACGGCGCGACGCGTGACGGCACGCTGCTGTACGTGAGTTGCCGCATCGTCCTCGACGGCGGCGCGTACGCCTCGTCCTCCCCGGCCGTCGTCGGCAACGCCGCCTCGCTCGCCGTCGGCCCGTACGTCGTCGACAACGTGGAGAGCGAGGCCCTCGCCCTCTACACCAACAACCCGCCCTGCGGGGCGATGCGCGGCTTCGGCGCGGTGCAGGCGTGCTTCGCCTACGAGGCGCAGATGGACAAGCTGGCCGCCGCGCTGGGCATGGACCCGGTGGAGCTGCGGCAGCGCAACGCCATGGCGCAGGGCGCCGTCATGCCCACCGGGCAGATCGTGGACTCCCCGGCGCCGGTCGCCGAACTCCTGCGCCGGGTCAAGGCGTTGCCCCTGCCGCCCGGGCGGGAGTGGGAGAGCGCGGGCGGCCCGCCCGACGTGCGGGCCCTGCCCGGCGGCCTGTCGAACACCACCCACGGCGAGGGCGTCGTACGGGGCGTCGGCTACGCGGTCGGCATCAAGAACGTCGGCTTCTCCGAGGGCTTCGACGACTACTCCACCGCCCGGGTGCGGCTGGAGGTCATCGGCGGGCAGCCCGTGGCCACGGTGCACACGGCCATGGCGGAGGTCGGCCAGGGCGGCGTCACCGTGCACGCCCAGATAGCCCGCACCGAGCTCGGCGTCAGCCAGGTCACCATCCGGCCCGCCGACACCCGCGTCGGATCCGCGGGCTCCACCTCCGCCTCCCGCCAGACCTATGTCACCGGCGGCGCGGTCCGGCACGCGTGCGAGGCCGTACGGGAGAAGGTGCTGGAGCTCGGCCGCGCCCGCTTCGCGGCCCACCACCCGGCCTGGAGCCACGCCGAGCTCCTCCTGGAGGGCGGCAAGGTCGTCACCGACGGGGGCGAGGTGCTCGCCGGCCTCGCCGACGTGCTGGAGGGCGAGGTGGTCGACCTCGAGCTGGAGTGGCGGCACCGGCCCACCGTGCCCTTCGACCTGAGGACGGGCCAGGGCGACGGCCATGTGCAGTACTCCTTCGCCGCCCACCGCGCCGTCGTGGAGGTCGACACCGAACTCGGGCTGGTCAAGGTGATCGAGCTCGCCTGCGCCCAGGACGTCGGCAAGGCCCTCAACCCGCTCTCGGTGGTGGGCCAGATCCAGGGCGGCACCACGCAGGGCCTCGGGCTGGCCGTGATGGAGGAGATCGTCGTCGCGGCGGACGGCAGGGTGCGCAACCCCTCCTTCACCGACTACCTCATCCCCACCATCCTCGACACCCCCGCCATACCGGTCGACATGCTCGAACTCGCCGACGACCACGCCCCGTACGGGCTGCGCGGCGTCGGCGAGGCCCCCACCCTCTCCTCGACCCCGGCTGTCGTCGCCGCGATCCGCGCCGCGGCGGGTCTGCCACTGAAGCGGGTGCCGGTGCGGCCGGAACACCTCACGGGGACGTGAGCGCCGTGTCGTACCCGCACCACCGCCGCGCGGCGGTGACCTCCGGCGAAGGGAGCCCCCGCCGCAGGCGGCAACGGCGAAGTCCCCGACGATAAGCCGCCGGCAAAGCTCAGCGAACCGCCTCGGGCCGTCCCCCGGGTCGTGCAGCCGTTCCACATCCCAAATCCCGTGGGCGGGCCCACCGGCCGCCCACGGGTGCCCCTCTGAACCTTGGGAAGGCACCATGACCCAGTCATCCGTGGAGACCGGGGCCACGGCGGAAGGCACGGGCGCGGGCCCGTGTCCGCCCGCCGGGCGCTCCCCGCTCGACCGGTACTTCCGCATCAGCGAGCGAGGCTCCACCGTCGCTCGCGAGGTGCGCGGCGGCATCACCACCTTCATGGCGATGTGCTACATCCTGCTCCTCAACCCGCTGATCCTCTCCGGCCCCGACTCCACGCGGCACACCCTGGGCCACGCCGGGCTCATCACCGCCACCGCGCTCGCGGCCGCCGTCAGCACCCTGCTCATGGGGTTCGTCGGCAGGGTGCCGCTCGCCCTCGCCGCCGGTCTCAGCGTCTCGGGTGTGCTCGCGACCCAGGTGGCACCCCACATGACGTGGCCGCAGGCCATGGGCATGTGCGTGCTCTACGGCGGGGTGATCGTGCTGCTGGCCGTCACCGGCCTGCGGGAACTGATCATGAACGCGATACCGCTCGCCCTCAAGCACTCCATCACCATGGGCATCGGGATGTTCATCGCCCTCATCGGCCTGGTCAAGGCGGGCTTCGTGCACGCCTCCACGGGCGGCGGGCCGGTCACCCTCGGCCCGGCAGGCGAGCTCACGGGCTGGCCGGTGCTGATCTTCTGCGTCACCCTGCTGGTCGTCCTGATGCTCCAGGCCCGCGAGGTCCCCGGCGCGATCCTCATCGGCATCGTCTCCGGCACGGTCCTCGCCGTCGTCGTCAACGCCGTCGGCCACCTCGGCCCCGGCACCTGGCAGAACGGCGCGCCCGCGCTCAAGGGGAGCGCGGTCTCCATGCCGGACTTCTCCCTCTTCGGGCACGTCGAGTTCGGCGGCTGGGGCTCGCTCGGGGCCATGAGCGTGGGGATGATCGTCTTCACCCTGGTGCTGGCCGGCTTCTTCGACGCGATGGCCACCATCATCGGCGTCGGCACCGAGGCCCGGCTCACCGACGCCTCCGGCCGGATGCCCGGCCTGAGCAAGGCGCTCCTCATCGATGGCGCGGGCGGCGCGATCGGCGGCGTCGCGGGGGCCTCGGGCCAGACCGTCTTCATCGAGTCGGCGACCGGGGTGGGCGAGGGCGCCCGTACGGGCCTGTCCTCGGTGGTCACCGGCCTCTTCTTCGCCGCCTGCCTGTTCTTCACCCCGCTCACCCGGATCGTGCCCGGCGAGGTGGCCGCCGCGGCGCTCGTGGTGATCGGCGCGATGATGATGAGCAACGCCCGGCACATCGACTGGAACGACCGGGCGGTGGCCGTCCCGGCCTTCCTGACGGTGGTGCTGATGCCCTTCACCTACTCCATCACCGCGGGCGTGGGCGCGGGCGTCATCGCCTACACGGCCATCAGGACGGCCCAGGGGAAGTGGCGCGAACCGGGCGTGTTCATGTGGCTGCTGACGGCGGTCTTCGGTGTGTACTTCGCGCTGCACCCGATCGAGAGGTGGCTGGGGGCGGCGTAGGGGCCGTCGCGCGGCCTCCGCCACCCGGCACATACGGATCACCCGAGGAGAGAGACATGCTGGACCTCGCAGAGGAGCTGCACCGCTGGTGCGAGCAGGGCCGGGACTTCGCCGTCGCCACCGTCGTGTCCGTGCGCGGCAGCGCGCCGCGGCAGCCGGGCGCGGCCCTGGCCGTCGACGCGGACGGCGCCGTCGTCGGGTCCGTGTCCGGCGGGTGTGTGGAGGGCGCGGTCTACGACCTGTGCCTGGCGGCCCTCGCGGACGGCGGGAGCGTGCGGACGAGCTTCGGCTATTCCGACGAGGACGCCTTCGCGGTGGGCCTGACCTGCGGCGGCGTGATCGACATCCTCGTCACCCCGGTCCGGGCCGACGCCCCGGACCGGGAGGTGCACGCGGCCGCCCTGGCCGCCGCCGCGGGCGGGGAGACCGCGGCCCTCGCCCGTGTCGTGGACGGCCCGGCCGCGCTGCTGGGCCGCCCCCTGCTCGTACGGCCCGGTGGCGGCCGTACCGGCACCCTCGGCGGCCCCGGCGCGCTCGACGACGCCGCCGCGCGGGAGACGGCGGCGCTGCTCGACCTCGGCCGCACGGGAACGGTCCGGGTGGCGTACGGCGACGACGGGGCGGGGGAGAGCGGCTCGCGCTGCGGTGAACAGGTGGTGCTGCTCGTCGAGTCCAGCCTCCCGCCGCCCCGGATGGTCGTCTTCGGGGCGGTCGACTTCGCCGCGGCCCTCACCGGCGTCGGGAAGTTCCTCGGCTACCACGTCACCGTCTGCGACGCCCGCCCCGTCTTCGCCACCGCCGACCGCTTCCCCGCGGCGGACGAGGTCGTGGTGGACTGGCCGCACCGCTATCTCGACTCGCAGGAGTTCGACAGCCGTACGGTGCTGTGCGTCCTCACCCACGACGCGAAGTTCGACATCCCGCTGCTGGAGCGGGCGTTGCGGCTCCCGGTCGCCTACGTCGGCGCGATGGGCTCGCGCCGCACGCACGAGGACCGCCTCGGGCGGCTGCGGGAGGCGGGGGTGGGCGAGCGCGAACTGGACCGGCTGCGCTCGCCCATCGGCCTGGACCTCGGCGCCCGTACGCCGGAGGAGACCGCGCTGTCCATAGCCGCCGAGATCGTCGCCGCGCGGCGGGGCGGCACGGGGGTGCCGCTCACCGGTGCCCACACGCCGATCCACCGGGACGCGCGGGCGGCCTGACCGTACGGAGGACCACAGAAGACCACAGAAGACCACAGAAGACCACAGAAGACTGCGGAAGGCGCGGCTCCGGGGACGGTATCGGGCATGTTCACGCCAGTGTGGCAGGATGCCTCGATTGTCGGTTCAACCACCTCAGAGAGTCGTCTTGTCACCTTTTAGATGGTCCCGCAGCGCAGCCGTCGTCCTTTGCATGGCCGCGTGCGGCACGACCGCCACCGCCGCCGTCGCGGCCACCCCGGGCACGGCCGACGGCCGCACCGCGGAGAAGTTCTGGACGGCCGAGCGCATGGCCGCCGCCAAGCCGGCCGACACGGGCCGCGCCGCCGCCCCCGCCCCGGGCGCCGGTCGGAGCCGCGCGCTCGTCGGCGCGGCCCCGACCGGCACGCCGCAGGGCGCGTACGGCGACGGCATACCCATGGTCGGCACGTTCTTCAGCAGCACCGGGCCCGACGGGCCCACCTACTGCACCGCCAGCGTGGTGCACAGCGCGGGCCGCAACCTCGTGCTCACCGCCGGGCACTGCGCCAAGTCCCTCGCGGGCGGGGGCCAGCGCGTCTTCGTGCCGCAGTACCGCAAGGGCCTGGACGCGGCCCACCAGCCGTACGGCGTCTTCCCCGTCGACCGGGTCTTCACCGACCCGCGCTACGCGAAGAACAGCAAGGGCCCCGACTCCAACCTGGACTTCGGCTTCGCCCGCCTCTCCCCGAACGCCCAGGGCGCCCAGGCGGAGGACCGCACCGGCGCCCTCCGGCTGACCCCGACCCCGCGCTGGAGCAGCACCGTCACGGTCGTCGGTTACCCCGGCTCGCGCAACCCCGACCAGAAGGCCGTCAGCTGCACGGTGCCGACCTCGCGGCTCGCCGGCTTCCACCAGCTCCAGATGAAGTGCGGCGGCTTCTACGGCGGCACCTCCGGCAGCCCCTGGATCACCAACTACGACGCCAGGAACCGCACCGGCGACGTCATCGGCAACCTCGGCGGCTGGAACGGCGGCGGCAACGCCACCGGCGACGACTGGATCAGCTACTCCCCGGTCCACGACCACGAGATCCAGGACCTCTACCAGGACGCGGTCGCCGGCCGCACGCCCGTCCGCGCTCCCTACCAGCCGCCCTCCGACAGCGCCCGGCTGCCCGGCGCCGCGTCGACCTGGAGCCACGCGAAGTTCCTCACCTCCGGCGACTTCACCGGCGACGGCCGCGACGACCTGATGACGGTCTGGAGCGACGGCGAGGTCACCCTCCACCCCGGCGACGGCAAGGGCGGCTTCGGCGCGGAACAGCAGCTCGCGAAGCCGAAGAGCTACTGGCAGCGCGCCCAGGCCGTGACCGCCGGCGACTTCAGCGGCACCGGCCGGCCCGAAGTCCTGGTCCGCTGGGACACCGGCAAGGTCAGTTACTACGAGGACGTGGATGCGGCGGGCTTCGGCGCCAAGAAGGAGTTCACCCTCGCGGCCGCCGGCTCCGTCTGGAAGGACGCCGCACAGATCACGGCGGGCCGCTTCAACTCCACCGGCAAGGCAGCCGACTTGATCGTCCGCTGGGCCGACGGCAAGGTCACCCTGCACAGCGGCGTGAACCCGTCCGGCACCGGCACCGGGCGCCGCCTCGCGGACCCCGGCTCCTTCTGGCGCAACTCCACGGCCCTCACCGCCACCCTCCCCGCGGGCCGGGACCGCTCGCAGGTCGTCGTGCGCTGGGCCGACGGCTCGCTCGGCAGCTTCGCCCTCTCCGCCGGCGGCCTCTCCGGCACCCGGCTCCAGGCGTCCAACCCCTCCTGGGCGGCACCCGCGATGACCGCCGGCGACTTCAGCGGAACGGGCCGGGCCGACGGCCTGATCGTCCGCTGGAACGACGGCGAGACCGCGCTCTACGACGGCACCGCCGCGGACGCCCTCGGCACCTGGAACCCTCTGGTCAACACCGGCTGACGAACCGTCAGCCATGCAGGGCGGCATCGACCACCAGCGCCCGGTGGTCGGTGCCCGCCAGGTCGAGGAATCTCGCCGCGCGCGGCTCGACCGCGGCGCTGACCAGCACATGGTCGATCTGCGCGCCCAGCGGCGGCGCGGTGAGCGCGGGCCACGTCGGCGTCCGCGCCCGGCCCACCAGGGCCGCGCTGTCCCGCACCCCGGTGTCCAGGACGGAGCGGAACGCCGCGTGGTCCTGGGTGGCGTTGAAGTCGCCCGCGATGACGGTCGGCACCGCACCCCGCCCGGCGGCCACGGCCCGCAGCCGCCCCAGCTCCCGCTGCCACAGCGCCACCTGGCCGGGCTCCGGCGGCATCGGATGCGCCACCTGGAAGCGCAGCGCAGTCCCCGCCACGCGCACCACCGCCCGCGGCATCGCCAGCGTGCCGCGCACCTCGCCGTCCGCATCCAGCGGGAACCTGCTCAGGATCGCCGAGCCCTCCGCCCGGCCGTCTCCGACGATCCGGCGGTAGGGGTAGGCCGCGCGCACTTCCGGGCCGTCGAGAGCGACCGCGCAGTTCTCCGGCGCGCACTCCTGCACCGACACCAGGTCCGGCTTCTCCCGGCGCAGTGCCTCCAGCAGTCCCGGGGTCGCGCCGCCGAACTCCAAGTTCGCGGTGAGGATGCGCAGTTGGGCCCGCACCGGACCCGGCGTGGGCGGGGGTGTCGCGTCGTACGGGCGGAGGAAGAGGGCGACGGCCGCGACGGCGAGCAGCCCCCAGGCGCAGCCGACGAGCCACCGCGCGCCCGCCGCCAGCAGCAGTGCGGCGGCGGCCGGGAGCAGCAACCACGGCAGGAACGCCAGGAGTTGGGGCACCGGGGTGACGGCGTCGGTCCCCAGTGCCCGGCACAGCGGCACCACGCTCACGGGAACCAGCAGGACCCCCGCGCACCAGCGCGCCCAGCGCCGCCGCCCGCCCGGCAGCCGCATTCCCTTCCCGAGGTCTTTCCGCATCGTTTGACCTTCGCATTAACCGCCCGGGGCGGACCCGCTTGACTTCCTATGGCAAGCTAGACGCTGAAGGTGCCGCTCCGGCCGCATTGACGCGAATTTTTACGGCGCGGCGCCTGTGCTGTCCGTGACGAGCGAGGAGGTGATCGGGATGACCAGTCGGAGTCCCGAGGGAAGTCCCCGCTACAGTCGGTCGGCCACTCTTCGCCGAGCGTAAGCGCTCCGTATCTTTCTTTCCGGGCGCACGCGTTCCGTTGATTCTCCACTGAGCTGACCTGCGGCGCCGCCTTTTCCGGCGTTCATTGCCGCGCCGCTGTCGCGAGCCCTTTCCCTTTTCGGTGTTTCCGGCCTTCCCGGCCGTCGAATTCCCCTTTTCCGTGCCCCGGGACGCTTTTCGCCGCCCCGCCGCGCGGTCACCCTTCACTTTTCCGTGCCCCGGCGCGGCCGCGCCATGCCGCTGTGCGGCCATGCCGCGATGCCGTCGCGCCGTCGTGCCCGGAGAGAGGTTCCGCCATGACCAACACCACGCTCACCCCCCAGAAGCTCGCACCGCCGGGCCGCGGCCGCCGCGACCGCAAGGCCGCGGAGCTGGAGGCCCGTACCCGCGCGGCCGGCGACCGGCTCGCCCGCTACAGCTCGCTGCCCGGCGGCCAGGTCCTCCAGGACGTACGCGCCACCGCGCAGGGGCTGCGGCACGACGAGGCCGCCCACCGCCTGGAGCAGCACGGCGCCAACGTCGTCGCCCACGAGCGCGCGCCCCGCTGGTTCACCCAGCTCGCCAAGGCGTTCGTCAACCCCTTCATCGCCGTGCTCGTCGCGCTGGACCTCGTCATGCTCTGGCAGTGGCTCCAGGCGGCCGACGACGAGCCCTTCGACCCGGGCATCGCCATCCTCGCCACGATGGTGCTGGTCAGCGGCGCCCTGCGGTTCTGGCAGGAGTACCGCTCGGGACGTTCGGCCGCGGCCCTGCGGGCCTTGGTCACCACGACCACGGCCGTGCAGCGCCGGGCGGGCCGCAACGAGCGGCCCGCGACCACCGAGATCCCCATGGAGCAGGTCGTCCCCGGCGACATCGTGCGCCTGGCCGCCGGTGACCTCGTACCCGCCGACCTGCGGCTGCTCACCGCCAAGGACCTTAATGTCGGCCAGGCCGCGCTGTCCGGCGAGTCCCTGCCGGTCGCCAAGGCCGACACCCGCACCCACGACTACGGGCAGAGCACCACCACCGACCCCGTCGAGGCCGACAACCTCTGCCTCATGGGCACCACCGTCACCTCCGGCACGGCCACCGGCGTGGTCGTCGCCACCGGCTCCGACACGTACTTCGGCTCGATGGCCGGCTCCCTGGTCGGCGAGCGCCCGCAGACCAGCTTCGACACCGGCGTCCGCAAGGTCAGCTTCCTGCTGATCCGCTTCATGCTGGTCATGGTCCCCGTCGTCTTCGCGATCAACGGCTTCACCAAGGGCTGGGACGAGGCGTTCATGTTCGCCCTCGCGGTCGCGGTCGGGCTGACCCCCGAGATGCTGCCGATGGTCGTCACCACCAACCTCGCGCGCGGCGCCGTCGCCATGTCCCGGCGCAAGGTCGTCGTCAAGCGCCTCAACGCCATCCAGAACCTCGGCGCCATGGACGTGCTCTGCACGGACAAGACCGGCACGCTCACCGAGGACCGCATCGTCCTCGACCGCTACCTCGACGTGCACGGCCAGGAGGACACCGAGGTCCTGGAGTACGCCTACCTCAACAGCCACTTCCAGACCGGGCTGCGCAACCTCATGGACCAGGCCGTCATCGACCGGGTGCTCGAGGCCGAGGAGGTTGTCGTCGACGCGCGCTTCACCAAGGTCGACGAGATCCCCTTCGACTTCGCCCGCCGCCGGATGTCGGTGGTCCTGCGCCGCAACGACCTGGACGGACCCGGCGCGCACGTCATCGTCACCAAGGGCGCGGTCGAGGAAGTCCTCGCGCTGTGCACCCACATGACCGACCGCGGGCGCCGCGTGGAGCTCACCGAAGAGCTGCGCCGCCGGGTGACCCGCACCGCCGAGGACCACAACCGGCAGGGCCTGCGCGTCCTGGCCGTCGCGACCCGCACCCGCCCCGCCGACAAGGACGCCTACACGGTCGCGGACGAGGAGGGCCTGACCCTCATCGGCTTCCTCGCCTTCCTCGACCCGCCGAAGGCCGACGCCGCGGCCGCGCTCCAGGCGCTCGCCGACAAGGGCGTCACGGTCAAGGTCGTCACCGGCGACAACGAGCTGGTCGCGGCCCGCGTCTGCGCCGACGTCGGCATCCACGTGGGCCGGGCCGTCACCGGCACGGAGATCGACGGCCTCGACGAGGGCGAGCTGCGCGCCCTGGTGCGCTCGACCACCCTCTTCGCGAAGACCAACCCGGTCCAGAAGGCCCGCATCGTCCGGGCGCTCCAGGCCGAGGGGCACACGGTGGGCTTCCTCGGCGACGGCATCAACGACGCCGCCGCGCTGCGGGACGCCGACGTCGGGATCTCCGTGGACACGGCGGTCGACATCGCCAAGGAGTCCGCGGACATCATCCTGCTGGAGAAGGACCTGATGGTCCTGGAGCAGGGCGTGGAGCAGGGCCGGACGACGTTCGGCAACACCATCAAGTACATCAAGATGACGGCCAGCTCGAACTTCGGCAACGTCTTCTCGGTGCTGGTGGCCAGCGCGTTCATCCCCTTCCAGCCGATGCTCGCGATCCACCTGCTGGTGCAGAACCTCGCGTACGACATCTCCCAGCTGGCCACCCCGTGGGACCGGATGGACCCGGAGTACCTGCGCGAGCCGCGCACCTGGGACGCCAAGGGCATCGCCCGGTTCATGCTCTGCATCGGTCCGATCAGCTCCGTCTTCGACATCACCACCTTCCTGGTGATGTGGAACGTCTTCGGGGCGGACAGCGAGGCGCACCAGACGCTCTTCCAGTCCGGCTGGTTCATCGAGGGGCTGCTCTCCCAGACCCTCGTCGTCCACATGATCCGCACCCGCAGGATCCCGTTCATCCAGTCCCGGGCCTCCGTGCCGGTGCTGGTCATGACCGGGCTGGTGATGGCGTTCGGCATCTTCCTGCCCTTCTCGCCGCTGGCGTCGGCGCTGTCGATGGAGCCGCTGCCGATGGCCTACTTCCCGTGGCTGATCGGGATCCTGCTCACCTACTGCGCGCTCACCCAGGTGGTGAAGACCTGGTACATCCGGCGGTTCAGCACCTGGCTGTGACCGGCCGATAGGGATACGGACAAGGACGAGGAGGAACGTGGGGCATGGTCATCGTCAATGAGTGGCACATGGCGGGCAACATCGCGGCCGGTCTGGGCTTCGGTGCGATCATCGGGCTGGAGCGCCAGTGGCGGGCGCGCATGGCCGGACTGCGGACGAACGCGCTCGTCGCGGCGGGCTCCGCCCTCTTCGTCCTGCTGTCGCAGTACGGATTCTCGGCGGCGACGAGTACCACCGGTTACGACGGCTCACGGGTCGCCGCCCAGATCGTCTCCGGCATCGGCTTCCTGGGCGCCGGCGTCATCATGCGCGACGGGCTGAGCGTCCGCGGCCTCAACACGGCGGCCACACTGTGGTGTTCGGCCGCGGTCGGCGCCCTCGCCGGGACCGGTCTCTACGTGGTCGCCGCGCTCGGCACCGTCGGCGTGGTCGGTGCGAACACCCTGCTGCGGCCGCTGGCCCGCGGCCTCGACCGGGGCTCGCACGGCGCCGAGGTGGCCACCGACTACCACTTCGAGGTCGTCTGCACCGAACCCGAGGAGGCCCACATCCGCACCCTCGTCGTGCAGGCCGTCACCCGTCCCGGCTTCCAGCTGCGTTCGGTCTACAGCAGTGACGCCGAGACGGGCGGCAAGGTCATGGTCGCGGCCGACCTCACCACCGAGCGCCGCGACGACAGCCTGCTCGAAGAGGCCGTCAGCAGGCTCTCGTTGGAACCCGCGGTCTCGGCCGTGCGCTGGACGGTCCTGCACGGGCCGGACGACACGGACGACGACTACCCGACGGAGACCCGGGGGCGGCGCCGGGTGCGGGACTTCTTCACGGGGCGGTGAGCGGCGGGTGCTGCGGCGGGGGAGGGGAGGCCGCGGGGCCGGGGTAGACGCGTTCGAGGGCGTGCCAGCCCGTGTCGTGGGCGCGCACGGCCTCCTCGGCGCGCCCGCCGCCGCGCAGGCCGAACAGCCGCTTGGCGAAGAGGAGGTAGATCACGACCGCGAGGTTGATGACCAGGGTGAGGACCTTGGTCGCGCTGATGCGCCCGGTGAGTTCGTAGACCTCGGGCACGAGCAGCACCGTGGTCGCCACGAACGTGAGGTACTCCGCCCAGCGCCGGGCCCGCCACAGGCCGATCGCCTCGACGCCTTCGAGGACGGCGTACGCCGCGATCACCAGGCCGATGATCCGCAGCGTGGAGGTGTGCGCGCGGAACGCCTTGTCGAGCTCGCCGAGCAGACCGTGTCCGGACCGGCCGCTGGGCCCGCCCACGCCGTTCTGCAGGGCGTCCACGACGCGGTAGAACGGGTCCTTGAGCCGGGCGCGCTCCCCGGCGAAGAGGAACACGGCGACCGCCAGCACGGCGAGCACCACGAAGTGCACCATCCGGTCGACGGCGATCAGCCGGAGGACGTACCGGTCACGCAACGGCCGCCCCCGCAAAGGCAGTTCGATCGCACCCCGGTCCGGGGGCGTCCGACTGCCGGGACGCTCGGGCGGCGGGTGCGGCAGCCAGGCATCGCACCGCAGACAACGATGCCACCGCACCCCGTCCACCCCCTCCCGCACGAACAGCCCGTCCTCGGCCCGCACCCGCGCGGCGTCGACCCCTTCCAGCCGGTGCCCGTGCAGCCCGCACTCGATGAGCTCGTACCACAACTTCCGCTTCCGCTTCCGCACCCCGGGGGCATGCACCGTCTCGGGCTTCTCTGCCACTGCTCCTCCTCGGTACAGCGCTCATGCCGTAGGTGATGCGGACCAGGGTAGGGGGGAAGGGGGCGCGGCCCAGGAGGAAATCTTTTCGGAGCCGCCGCTTTCGCATGGCTGACCTGCGTAAATCAGGTACTTGGAGAGTTGCTCCGGTCTGCGTGATCTGCCTTGTCGGCTCGCTCGTCGCACTACCCGTTTGTGCGGTCGATCCTCCCGGATTCTCTCCGCCGGGGTCGGGCACGGGGGCGACCGGTGAGCACGGGGCCAGCAAGCTGCCCCGGGTGGTCGGCTGAGACGTGGGTGGTCGGCCGAGAGCCGAACGGGACCGGCTGCGCCCGGTACGGCAGCAGAGCCCCCGATACGGCGGCAGGGGCTCGGACCGCGCGTCGCGGTCCGAGCCCCTGCCCCGTGCGGTGCTGCCCTGCGCGGCGGCGGTGTGTCAGCTCTGTGCGGTGTCGTTGTTCGCCTGCGCGGCGGCCTCAGCTGCGCGTGCCTTCTCGCGCATCTTGCGTACCAGCTCGGCCTTCTGGGCGGCGGCACCCTGGCGGTCGAGGTTGCGGTGCGGACCGTTGTTCTGCCGTTCGGCGCGGGACAGCTTCTTGCGGTGGCCGCCGCCCTGGCCCACGGGGTTGTTGATGTTCTTGCTGTCGGTCACGGGTTCTCCCGGTGATGATGTGCAGTGGTCTACGGATTCATCGGTGGGGGACGGGCGCGGCGACGTCGAAGGACGTCAGCAGGGGCCCGTCACGCTCTCACTCGTAAATCGGCGTCTGGAAGAACATGACAAAGACGTTACCCGGTTCCGTCGGCCCCGCGCGCCAAGGTTTTCGCCGCCCCGGCGTCGGCCGGGCTTCCGGCGAGCGCCCGGGGCCGGCTCGGCTACGACTGGGGCCTGCGCGGTGGATGATCTGGCCGGCGTGATCGGCGCTGGGCTCTTGCGCCCAGCTGCCCGGGACAACCTTTTTAGCCATGGGGTCGGACATCGGTCGTCTACGCTCAAGATCCACGGCCATTGGACAACTGCCGACTTGTAGCCGTCCAGCGGGACAGCAAGGGCCTGGTGCCACCCGTTTTCGTTACTCTCCGCAGACGCGTGCTGCTGAAGGTGGTCGGCGGCGCGGGAGCGTCACCCTCAAGGCGCGGGGGAGTGCCGTGCGGGGGCGGGCTGCGCGTTCTTCCCAGATTCTCCCCACTTGGGGCGGAGGGGTGGTCGCCGCTGGTCAGAAGCTCGATCCTGGCGTCGGTGCAAACCGTGCAAAGTGTTGCAGTCTGGGCAGGAATGGTGCTCGGCTTCGTAGACTGAGGCCGCATGGACGAATTGGATTCTCCTCCTCAGCTCGTACTGTCGCGATGGCTCCCCGGCAGCTTCTCGACCCACCGTCCACTCCAGCGGACGTCAGTGCCCCCTATGCGTGCGCCGTCATTCGGGGGCGGGCATCTCGGCTGCGAAGGAGCGTCCCACCCCAGGCTGCTTCATTTGCGGAGCGGGGCACAACGGAGGGTCGCTGACGTGATGCAATCTGCCATTGAGGCAGCCACACCCGACGTCCTCTTGGCGGCTGCCGCAGCAGGCGAGCTATGTGGCTTCGGGGAGGCTGTGATGAGCCGTGCAGGTCAAGCTGGTGAGGTCGGCAGCGTGTTCCGATGCGCCGTCGCCACCCACCTCGCTGTGCATGGGCTGCGTGGTCGCTCGAAGCACTCCTCCAGGCTGGTGCGGGCCGCCAGCACGTCGAAGTTGTTGGTGATCACGGGGCCGACCAAGTTCCCGGCGTCGTGGAGTTCTTTCAGCGCGCACATGGCGGGTGTCGGCTCGGCCAGGAAGCACGCCTTGAACATCTCGGTGAACTCGGCCGTCTTCTCCTCCGGCTCGGTGAGCACTTCGTGCAGAAGCGGGTCGGAGGTGGGGGAGAGGGTGAAGCGGTGTTCCCGCGGGTCGTCACCCTGGCGGTCGGTGACCCGGTAGATCTCGTGGAGACGGTGCAGGGGCGGGATACCGGCCTCCACGGAGGTGCCGCAGCCGATCTCGACCTGGAAGGGCAGATGATCGGCGAGGACGGACAGGTCCGGGACGAGGGTGGGCGTGCCGCGCTGGCCCTTGACCCGGATGCCGGAGGCCAGTACGTCCCAGGGCCGTTGCCGAACGGCCGGTGGCGGGGCGTATTGGGCGGAAGTGATCTGGACGTCGAGGCTGCGGTAGTTGTGCGGGAGCTTGCGGCGGGCCACGGAGTCCTGGGGGTGCAGTGCGTACGCCGTGACCTTGCACTTGAGGTCACGGCGCATCCACAAGGCTCCGCCGGGGGTGTGCTTCCATCCCCCGACCGCGAGCGCGGCCCTCACTGCGTCCTCGTGGGTGGTGATCTCGCCGGCGGGCGCGGTCACGGAGTGGTACAGGTACAGGTCGGTCAGGCCGATCGCCGGGGCGGCCGTGGTCGGTACCAGGCCGTAGCGGTAGTGGTAGTGGATGAGGCGGCGGCGGGCGTCGTCGCCCCCGCTCCAGCCCGACTGGCCGGCGGTGGCCTCCTCCTGGGTGCGGCGCCAGATGCCCTCCTCGATGTAGCGGGGACGGTCGGCGTCGCCGAAGTAGGTGTTCCACACCTGCTGTTGCGACGGGGTGAGCTGGTCGATGACGATGTACGGGATCTCCATGGGGTCCCTTCCCTGGTGATGATCCGCCCACAGCGGTGGGCGGCTGATCGGATGCCGTACGACATGTGCCAGGTCGAGCGCCGTTCCGCCCGGCGGAACGGATTGTGCTGCGGAGCAGGCCCGCCGTAGCTCGGGCGGTCCCTCACCGCACCTCGTCCAGGGCGGTGTCCGGTGCTCCGGCTCTCGGGGGCAGGCCCCAGGCCGCGGGGCCGGGGCCTCTATGGGTCCGGCTCGGCGGTGTCCGGCACGGAGATGGCCGCGGGCCGCTCGGCGGAGAGGAGATCGGCAGTCTGGCCGCGCAGGATCCACGCGGGCCCGGTGAGGCCGAGCAGGGACAGGACGGTCAGGGCGATGCCGCCGGAGTCGCGGTGGACCGGGTTGTTCCGTCCGTGGTCTGGCGCGTGGCGCCGTCCCTGGGGCATCACGGCGCCCCGCCGTGGGAGCGCTCGTGGCCGGCGAGTACGCGTCCGGTCTGGGCGTGCAGGCGCTGCAGTTCGGCCAGCGTGAGGATCAACGCTGCCTCGCTGCTGCCGCCATCCTCGTGGTGCACGACGATGGCCACCGACCCCTGCTCGGCACGCGGGTCGTAGACCGCGTCTGTGACGAGCAGGGTCGCGTGTGTCGGCCTGGAGGGCACCGGCTCCAACGTGCCGGCGTCGGCCGGCGCGGACCATTCCGGGCCGCCGCCCGGCGGGCGAAGGTGGTACGTCGCGGCACTTTCGCCGGGAAGGGCGACGACGATGCCGACGCGACCGTCCTTGGCGGTGTCGGCGGCGAGGTCGCCGAGCTGCGGAAGAAACGGGGCCGTTGTTCCTAACTCGGCTCCCTGTGAAGGCAGATGGGGAGTTGGTCGTCCGCTCATGCCCCTGACGCTAGGAACGGGTCAGGGGCCGAATATGAGCCCGAGGAATACGACCTTCATCCGCCCAGGTGGAAGCGGTCGGACATGTGCCGCAACTTCTCGCGTGTGACTGCTCGTTCGGCGTAGACGATGCTGCGAAGGGTGGAGCGGGCGATGGGGTGGTTACGGATGAGCTGGGGTGCGATTCGCTCCGCCCTTTCCAGTTCGCCCAGTGCCTTGTCGCGGTTCCCGTCCCATAGCCAGGCTCGCGCGAGGTCCATGTGGTGGTGTCCCTGACGTGAATTGGGCATGGAAGCGACCAGCTCCGGGCTGGTGCGGTGGTCTATCGTCAGGGCCTTCCGCTGTTGTCCCATCTCCAGAGCCACGCTGATGGCGTGGATCTGGACGTTGCCGGGCGAGAACGTCAGCGAGTGCCTGTCGTACACCGGGGGCCCGGCGTACTCGCCCATGCGGTCGGCCGCCGCCCTGGCGAGATTGATGCGGTCTTCCGTCTCCGCTGCCCGGCCGCCTCGTGCTGCGGAGACCGCAGCACGGAGCTGGAGCGTGCCCCATGCCCGCAGGGCCAACGGCTCGCCACGTTCGTAGTCCTGCTGAAGAGTGCTGATGGCCTTGTCGGACAGGGCGATGGCGTCTTCCCAGTCCGCGCCTGCCCACATGTCCCAGACCCGCATCCAGTCGGCGACCGCGGGCAGTACAGGGTCGCCGGACAGCCGTGCGGACCAGGCGGTTCGCTCGCAGGCCATGGCGACCAGCTCGGGGTGGCCCAGAGCGTGGGCGGCCGTGTGCGCGAACTTGCAGCACACCGCGTAGATCGCGTAAGCCTCTTCCCGCTCGTGGCCTGCGACTTGCCCAGAGCGGCGGCAAGGTCGGCCTGCGGCATGCCCAGGCGGAGACGGGCACGACGGGCTCGGCGGCCGATCTCCTCGGCTTCCTCCAGCATCAGCGCACCCCCGACCCGCTGATGGGCCGGCTTGGCTCAGTCGTTCGGCAGGGCATGGTGCCTCCGTCCGTTCAGGTGTCTCCATCAGAACGGTACCTATGCCGGTGTCGCGGTCGTGCAGGCTTGGATGACTCGTGCTCGGTCGCCGGGGGCTCGGCCGTTCCCGTGCCTCGCGGTGCCGTCCTCGTGAACCGGGGCCAGCCCTCGTCGCTACAACCAGTCCCGCCGCTTGAAGATGACGTACAAGCTCACGCAGACCACGGCCATCAGCAGGATCGCGAATGGATACCCGCCCGCCCAGTGCAGCTCCGGCATGTTGTCGAAGTTCATGCCGTAGATCGTTCCCACCAGCGTGGGGGCGAACAAGATGGCCGCCCACGACGAGATCTTCTTGATCTCCTCGTTCTGCTCGAACCCCGCCTCCGCCAAGGCCCGCATTTCCGCGTTCTGTTGCTGGGTGACGAGGGTGGCGTTGACGGCGAGGATGTCGGCGAGGGCGGAGCGGAAGCCGTCCACGCGCTCGCTGGTGTGGGTGACGTGGTCGGCGACGTCGCGGAGGTAGCGCTGGAGTTCGTCGTCGGTGCCGTATTTCGCGAAGCCCGCCATGAGGTTGTGCAGCATGCCCACCAGGGGGCGGGTCGCGCGCTGGAACTCCACCATTTCGCGGGCGAGTTCGTAGATGCGCCGGGAGACCTCGGGGTCGCCGCTGAAGACCTCGGTCTCGATCTCGTCGATGTCGTTCTGCACGCCGGACACCACGGGGGCGTAGCCGTCGACGACCGCGTCGAGGATCGCGTAGAGGACGGCCTCGGGGCCCAGGGCCAGCAGTTCCGGGGTGGCCTCCATGCGGCGGCGCACCGCGGAGAGGTCGGGGGCCGCGCCGTGCCGGACGGTGATCACGAAGTCGGGGCCGACGAAGAGGTGGAGCTCGCCGAAGTCGACCTCCTCGGGGGCGTCCAGATAGCGGGCGGCCCGCAGTACCACGAAGAGGGTGTCGCCGTAGCGCTCCAGCTTGGGGCGTTGGTGGGCCTCCAGCGCGTCTTCGACGGCCAGCTGGTGGAGGTCGAACTCCTCGGCCAGTGAGAGGAGTTCGTCCTCCGAAGGCCGGTGCAGCCCGATCCAGGCCATCCCCTGCGGCTGCTCGCGCAGCTGCCGGTAGGTGTCGGCCAGCGAGGCGGGCGTGGCGACGCGGTGGCCGTCGCGGTAGACGGCGGCGTGGACCACGCTCGAGTCACCCTCGTAGGCGGGTGGGTCGGCGGGAGTCTCCGCCGCCGGGCGCCCCGGCCCGTGCGTACGGGACCCCGTGGGCCGCAGCCAGGAGTGCTTCCTCGGCACGGGCCGCTCGCGGCGCGGAGGGTTCTCGGGCATGGGGCGCGCTCCCTCTCGCTCGTCCTCGTCTTTGAACCGCGCATCAGAATATACGGGCCGGTTCGCCGCGCTTTGCGGCGGCTTGTCGCCGGGGCGCGGAGGCTGATTCCGGGCGGTGCCCCGAGGAATCCGGGCCGGGCTGTCACAGTTGCCCGCCCCGCTGCGTCGGTCTCGGTGAGCGAGAGACGGCGGCAGCTGAGGGGAACGGATTCGGATGACGGAACAGCGAGAAGCGCGGCGCAGCCCCTGGCTGATGCTGACGGTCCTCTGCGTGGGTCAGTTCATGACGCTGCTCGACACCACGATCGTCAATATCGCGATCCCGGACATGGTCGACGGCCTGCGTGCCTCCCTGGACCAGGTCCTGTGGTTCGTCAACGCCTACATGATCGTCTTCGCGGCGCTCCAGATGCTGGCCGGCCGGCTCGGCGACCGCTACGGCCCCCAGCGGATGTTCGCCGCCGGACTGGTGGTCTTCACCGCCGCCTCCGCCGCCTGCGGCATGGCGCAGTCGCCCACCCAGATGATCGTCACGCGGGTGATCCAGGGCATCGGCGCGGCCGTCATGATGCCCCAGACCCTGACCCTGCTCACGGCGGTGTTCCCGGCGGAGCGGCGCGGCGCGGCCTTCGGCATCTGGTCGGCCGTCGCGGGCCTGGCGGCGGTCGCGGGTCCCACGCTCGGCGGGGTCCTGGTGGACGGGCTGGGCTGGCGCTGGATCTTCTACATCAACGTCCCGCTCGGCGTGCTGGCGGTGCTCGCCACCTTTGTGTTCGTACCCGATATCCGCCTGGGCCGGAAGGCGCGGCTGGACGTGCCCGGGGTGCTGCTCTCGACAGCGGGTCTGTTCCTGATCTCGTTCGCCCTCATCGAGGGCCAGCGCTACGACTGGGGGACGATCACCTCCTTCATCGGTATCCCCCTGCTGGGCGCCGTCGGGGTGCTGCTGCTGGTGCTCTTCGTCCTGCTCCAGCGGAGCGGCCAGGCGAGGCAGCCGCTGCTGCCCTTCGCGCTCTTCCGGATCCGGACGTCCGCCGTCTCCGGAGTGCTGGGGGCGGCCCTCATGTTCGGTTCCGTGGGCGTGCTGCTCCCGCTGACCATCTATGTGCAGTCCGCGCTCGGGCTGTCGGCCGTCCAGGCCGGCCTCGCCATCGCCCCGGCCCCGCTGGTGACCCTGTTCGTGGCCCCGCTGACCGGGAAGCTGCTGGCGAGGTTCGGCGGCCGGGTCCTCGTCTGCCTCGGCTTCCTGGCCTTCGCCGCGGGCATCGCCTTGATGGCGGCGCTCGCCGGACCGGACTCCAGCCGCTGGGTGCTGCTGCCGGGGCTGCTGGTCTTCGGCGTGGGCATGGGCCTGGCGTTCGGCCCGGTGAGCACCCTGGCCGTACGGAACGTGCCGCCCGCGCTGCTCGGCGCCGCCTCCGGCGTGTTCACGACGCTCCGTCAGGTCGGCACGGTACTCGGCGCGGCGGTGATCGGCGCGATGCTCCAGGCGCGGCTGGCCCACGAGCTGGTCAGCGAGTCGGCCCGCAGGGCGGCCGAACTCCCGGCGCAGCTCCGGCCGGGGTTCGAGGAGGGCTTCCACCAGGCCGCCGACAAGGGCATCGAGGTCGGGACGCGCGGCACCGACTCGATGCAGGGGCTGCTCACCGACGTACCGGAACGGCTGCGCGGCCAGGTGGGCGGCCTCGCCGGCGAGGTCTTCGGCCACAGCCTGACCAGCGCCGTCCAGGCGGGCCTGCTGCTCGCGGCCGGGGTCCTCGCGGCGGCGGCCCTGCTCGCCCTGCTGCTGCCCGGCCGTGACCTCGCCGCCGGAGGCGGGGGCACCGCCGCACCGGAGACGGCCTCGCTGGAGCAGCCCGTCGAGGGCTGACGCGGCTCGCAGGACCCAGGACCACATCACCCGGCGACCGCCGGGCGACGATCACCCATGACGTCACAGAGAGGCAGGACCGTGAGCGACACGACACTCGTCCAGCGCTACATCAGGGCACTCGGGGAGCAGGACTGGGACACCCTCACCGAGCTCTACGACGACGACGTCGTCTTCTACACCCCCCTCAAGTGGGGCATCAAGGGCGTCCCCTTCATCGTGCAGTTCTGCAAGGCGGTGCACCTGGGCTTTCCCGGCGTACGCGTGGCGCTGCACGACGAGTTCTACGACGCCGACGGCACCCGAGCGGCCTTCCGGTTCGTCATGCACTGGCACAACACCGGCCCGTTCCTGGGACACGAGCCCACCGGTGAGCGCGGCACGAGCGTCGAGGCGCACACCGTGCGGATCCGGGACGGCCGGATCACCGAACAGGTGGTGGCCGTCGGCTCGTTGCACCTGCCGCACATCGAACTGGTCCGCTGGGCGATGGATTTCCCCCGCGACACGGTCGACCCGTCCTCCGAGATCCTGTCCGCACCCACCGGGAAGTGAAACCGACAGATGGCTGACAGCGCCTTCCGCGAGCCGCGCGCCACCGAGATCCCCTTCGCCGTCAGGCCGCCCGAGACCGTCGCGGCGCGACTGCGCGACCGTGGCTGGTGGCGCGACCGGTCGATCGTCCACGACCTGCTGAACGCGGCGGTGGACCGCCCCGACGCCCCGGCGTTCGTCGCCCACCGGGCCGAGGAGAACCGTACGGACACCCTGACCTACTCCGAACTCGCCCGGCACACCGAGCGGTTCACCCAGGCCCTCGCCACCCTCGGGGTCCGCCGCGGCGACCGCGTGGCCTTCCAGCTGCCCGCCTGGTGGGAAGCCGCGGCGCTCACGCTCGCCTGCGCCTGGACCGGAGCCGTGGCCGTCCCGCTCCTGCCCACCCTCCGCAGCCGGGAGCTGGAGCGCATGCTCCAGATGACCGGGGCGGCCGTCTGCGTGGTGCCGGACACCTGGGGCGGCCACGACTACGCCGCCGCGCTGGAGCGGGTGGCCGGCCGGCTCCCCGCCCTCCGGCACCGGGTCGTGTACGGCGACAAGATCCCCGACGGCGCCCTGGACTTCGCCACCTACTTCCTCCGGACCACCTACCGGAAGCCGCTGCCGGACATCCCCTCCGGCCGCGACCTCGACGCCGTCACTCTGGTGATGTTCACCTCCGGCACCACCGGGGAGCGGAAAGCCGTCCTGCACACCGAGAACACCCTCTACGCCGGAACGGCCGCCGCCGCCGGAGTCCTCGAACGCGGCTGGGACGACGGCGAGGTGTTCTGCTCGCCCCATCCCATCTCGGGCCTCGCCGGTCTCCTCTACTGCCTGTGGGGGCCGATCCTGGCGCGGGGCACCGGTGTCTGCACCGACAGCTGGGACCCCGGCCGGCAGCTCGATGTCATGGCGGCCTCCGGGACCACACAGATCTTCGCCGCGCCGCCGTTCGCCGCGCAGCTCGCCGAGGCGCAGCGGAAGACGCCGCGCTCCCTGCCCGCCCTGCGCTTCCTCATGTGCGGCGGTGGGCCCGTCCTGCCGAAACTCGTCTCCGACGTCACCGCCGCGTTCGCCGCGCCCGTCCGCACCTGCTGGGGCATGACCGAGCTGGGCATGGGCATCCGCACCCGCGAGGACGACCCCGAGGACTGGGCGGCGCACAGCGACGGCCGCCCGCTGCCCGGCCTGGAGACCTCCCTGCGCGAGGTTCCCGGTGCCGACGGCCTCCGCAGGCTGTGGGTCCGCGGGCCCTCGGTCTGCGTGGCCGTCTGGGCGCCCGGCGTCGACGGCGGGGCCGCCGCCCCGACCTGGGACCGCGACGACGGGTGGATGGACACCGGCGACCTCGTGCGCGACGACGGCGCGGGCGGGATCCGCTTCGCGGGCCGGGCCGACCGCCGGGTCGGCGGCCCGTACATGATCCCCGTCGCGGACGTGGAGAACGAGATCCTGCACCATCCCGGCGTCGCCGAGGCCGTCCTCATCGGCTACGCGGACGAGGACGGCCAGGAACACGCCTGCGCCGTGCTCGCCCCCGCCGACGACCACGCACCGGGCCTGGACGAGATCCGCGGCTTCCTCACCGAACGCGGCATGACGCAGTGGTATCTCCCCGAGCGGGTGCTGGAGGTGCCCGAACTGCCCAAGAACGAGAACGGGAAGATCCTCGTGGACAAGCTGCGCCTCCTGCTGTCGTGACCCGAGCAGCTCCGCCCCACGCGCCGCGCCCGGGTCCCTCCCGCACCGGTAAAATCACTCATGCGTACGGGAGTTGCCGTATCACGAGTGCAGTCCGGGGAGGAACCCATGGCGGCAGAGGCCCCTGTCACCGATCCGTTCGAGGAGTACTGGGACCTGTTGTTCGGGATCTCCTACCGCATGCTCGGCACGGTGGCCGATGCCGAGGACGTGGTCCAGGAGACCTGGCTGCGCTGGCGCCAGGCAGACCCCGGGGAGGTCGCCAACCCGCGGGGCTATCTGGTCAGGGCGGTGACCCGTACGGCCATCGACCACCTGCGCCGCAGCCGGACGCGGCGGGAGGAGTACGTCGGGCCGTGGCTGCCGGAACCCCTGCTCACCAGCCCCGACGTGGCGGATACCGTGGCCCTCGCCGAGTCGGTGGACATGGCGTTCCTGGTGATGCTGGAGGCGCTGTCCCCTGTGGAGCGCGCGGTGTTCGTCCTGCACGAGGTGTTCGCGATCCCCTACCCGGAGATCGCCGGGACCGTGGGGCGCTCCCACTCCTCCGTACGGCAGATCGGCCACCGCTCGCGGCAGCGCGTGGAGGGCAGGCAGCAGCGCTACCGGCTGGGGCGGCGGGAGCGGCGCGAGGCGGTGGAGCACTTCGTCTCCGCCTGCCTCGACGGCGACCTGGACGCGCTGCTGCGCGTGCTGGCCCCGGAGGTGACCATGTGGGCGGACAGCGACGGCAAGTCGGAGACGCCGCGGGTGCCGCTGCACGGCGCCCGCACCGTCGCCGAGTACTTCGCCTCCGTGGCCGCCCTCTATCCGCCGGACGTCTCGATGAGGGTCGCCGAGATCAACGGCGGACCCGCCGCCGTCGTCGTGGCGAACGGCACGGTGTTCGCGGTGGTCGGGGTGGACGTGGAACCGAGCGGGGGCCGCTGGCAGATCACGGCCGTCCGCGCGGTGCGCAACCCGGCGAAACTTCGGCGGATCCCCGTCCAGGGGTGACCGGAGCGCCCGGCCCCGCGGGCCGTGTCGCCGGCGCCCCCGGACGGGAGCCCAGGACGACGTGGCCAGGAAGGAGCCGGGATGCCGGAACGGACTGAGAGCGCACCGGGATCCTCCGGTGCGCCGGAGGCGGCGGACCCCTTCGCGGCCCGGGTCCCGGCGGCGGTCGCCGAGCGGTTCCGCGCCGAGGGCTGGTGGCGGGACACCTCCGTCCTCCACGACCTGCTCCGGACCGCCGCCGAACGGCCGGACGCGCCGGCGATCGTCGCGTTCAGCGCGGACGAGGGCCGCACGACAGTCGTGCGCTACGCCGAACTCGCCTGTCATGTACGGCGATTCGGTGCGGCACTGGCCTCCCTCGGGGTCCGCTGCGGCGACCGCGTCGCCTTCCAGATGCCGAGCCGGTGGGAGGCGACGGCGCTCACCCTCGCCTGCTGCTGGGCGGGCGCCGTCGCCGTCCCGTTGCTGCCCACGCTGCGCGCCCGCGATGTGGAGCGCGCGCTCGCGGCCGCGCGGGCACAGGTGTGCGTGACGGTCGGGAGCTGGAACGGCTACGACTGCGCGGCCGCCCTGGGGGAGGTCTCGTCCCGCCTCCCCTGGCTGCGGCACGTCGCCGTCCTCGGCGGACACGTACCCGCCGGGGCCATCGACTTCGCCGACTACTTCATACGCACCCCGCACGAGGAGCGGGCCGCCGCCGTCCCGCCGCTGCCCTCCGGCGCGGACCTCGACCGGGCCTGCCTGCTGCTGTTCTCCTGCGGCCCGGACGGCGAACGGACCATGGTGCTGCACACGGAGAACACCCTGTACGCGGGGTGCGGCGGCCCGGCGAGCGCGCTCCACCGGGGCTGGGCGGCGGGCGACGTGTTCTGCACCTCCTACTCCATCACGGGCCCCGCGGGCGTGCGGTACTGCCTCTGGGGTCCGATCCTCGCCGGCGGCACGGGCGTGTACAGCGACACCTGGTCGCCCGCGGGCTGCCTGGAGCTGATGTCGTCGGCCTCGGTCACCCAGGCGTTCCTGCCCGCCGACCTCATCCAGCAGCTCGTCGCGGAGCAGCGCCGCAGGCCGCGCTCCCTGCCCATGCTCCGCTTCATCATGGGCGACTCCCTGTCGGGGCTCGACGGCCTCATCCGGGAGGTCAAGCGGTACCTGGTTCCCGGGGTGCGCTCCTGCTGGGGGATCACCGAGGTCGGGATGGGCTTCCGCACCCGTGAGGACGACGGCTGCGGCTGGGCGGCGCGCAGCGACGGTACGCCCCTGGCCGGCCTGGAGACCGACCTGGTGCCGGTCCCGGGGAGCGACGGCGTCTTCAGGCTCCGGGTGCGCGGCGCCCATCTCTGCCTGGGGTACGGGCGGCCGGGCGCCGGACCGGACAGCGCGTTCCACGAGACCTGGCGCCACGGCGACGGCTGGCTGGACACCGGCGACCTGGTGCGCGAGGACGGGCGCGGCGGTATCCGCCTCGTCCGGCGCGCGATCCGCCGGATAGACGGCGCCGCCCTGGTGCCCGCCGCCGAGGTGGAGGGCGAGATCGCCCGCCATCCCGGAGTCCGCGAGGTCGCGGTCGTCGGTTACCGGGACGGGCGGGGCCAGCAGCGGGCCTGCGCCGTCGTGGTGCCGAGCGGGGACCGTTGCCCCACCCTGCCCGAGCTGGTCGGCGTCCTCACCGACCGCGGCATGACCCACTGGTACCTGCCGACACGGCTGATGGAGTTCGGCCCCGCTCTCCCCCGCGAAGGGAACGGGGCGGTCCGGTACGAGCTGCTGCGGGCCCTGGTCGAGGCGGGGTGACCGGGCCGGGACCGGCGGACGCCCCTCAGTCGTCCGTCGGCCCCGTGCCGTGCTGCCGCTGGAGCACCCACTGGGCGATGTGGATCCGTGACGGCACGTCGAGCCGTCGCATGATCTGCCGCACGTGATTGACCACCGTCCACTCCGACAGGTTGAGCTGATGGGCGACTTGGCGGTTGGTCAGTCCATGGCTGACCAGCAGTGCCACCTCGTACTGACGAACCGTCAACTGGACCGGTCGCGTCGCCGAGGCGGGCTCGGGCGACGGCGGGGGAGAGGCCAGTGCCTCCTGCGCCGCGGCCTGCGGCGACAGCACCCTGCCCTCCCGCCGGGCGGCCTCGTACTCCGGACCGGACACCAGCCGGCGCAGCGCGCGCAGGGTGGACGCCGAGCTGCCGCCGCAGTCCGGCGGGGCCGCACCGGTCGCCTCCCGGACGGCGGATGCCGCCGCCAGGAGCCGGGCCACCCGCTGCCGCTGGCCCGGCAGCCGCTGCCACAGCAGAAGCGCGCGGATCTCCAGCACCCACGGCAGCGCCGTGTGTTCGGCGATGGACCACAGCCGGTGCAGGCTCTCCTGGAGCAGCGTCTCCGCCAGCAGCTGGTCCCCGCGCGCCATGACCAGCTCGGCGCGCTGCGCCAGGACCAGCCCCTCGCCCCGGACGTCCTGCGCACGCGCGTGGACCGTGCCCGCCGCGTCCAGCAGCTCCGAGGCGAGCTTGGCGTCGGAGGTCTGCCAGACGCAGGCCAGCGCCAGGGCGGCCGCCGCGACCTCCTCCTTGGCGTCGGAGCGCCGGGCCGCCTTGAGGACGTGGCCCGCGGCCTTGCGGGCCTCGTTGCGGGCGGGTTCCCGCTGGGCGGCGGTCAGCCGGGCCAGGGCCGTCCGCTCGGCGGACTCCTCGCCCCGCTCCCGGTGGGCGGTGGCGGCCCGCCGGAAGCAGTCCACCGCCAGCCGGGAGTTGCCCGCGGCCTCGGCCAGCGCCCCGCGTGCCTCCTCGGCCCGCGCGGTGAGCTCCCGCTGCGCGGGGTCGGCGAGGAAGGCCGCGGACGCGGCGGCCAGCATCCTTTCGCCCAGCGCGAGATGGCCGTGCGCCAGCCAGAACCGGTGCAGCGAGAGCGACGCCAGAGCGGAGTCGGCGCGTCTGCCGCACCCGTCGAGATGCGTCAGCGCGGCTTGGAGGTCGTCGTGCTCCAGCGCCAGCCGGGACAGCCACTGCGGCTGCTCCGGGCCGCACAGGCGCGGACCGGCCCGCAGTGCCAGCGCCAGGAAGTGACCGGCGTGCCGGTTCCGTGCGTCCGCCAGCTCGCCGGTCTCCTCCAGTCGCTCCAGCCCGAATTCGCGCACCGTTCTGAACATCGCGCACCGCGGCTCGTCACCGGCCGGGACGACGTGCAGCAACTGGTGTCCCACGAGCGCCTCCACGGTGTGCTCCGTCCGGCGGGCCGGGAGGTCCCAGATCTCCTCCATCGTGGTCAGGCTCATGCTGCCGTTGACGACGGACAGCTGGGTGAGGAGCCGCTGCTGGTCCTCGTCCAGCAGTCGGAAGCTCCGCTCCGCGAGAGAGGCCACGGAGCGGTGCCGGGGCGAGCGGGCGGCGTGGTGGGCACCCAGCACCGGCTTGCCCTCGCGCAGCCGCCGCAGGAGTGTGTCCACCCGGAACAGCCTCATCCGCTCGGCGATGAGCTCGATGGCCAGCGGTAGTCCGTCCGTCCGGGCGCAGATCTCCGCCACGGCCTGGGCGTTGTGGACGGTGAGGGCGAAGGAGGGATTCACCGCGCGGGCCCGGTCCAGGAAGAGCGCCACCGCCGCGTAGTCCTGGAGCTCGGACACGTCCTGGTGGTACGGCGGGGGCGGCGCGGACAACGGCTGCACGGGGCGCACCTGTTCGCCGTACACCCGCAGCGGGCGGTGGCCGGCGGCCAGGATCCGCAACCGCGGGAAATGGTCGAGCAGGGTGTCCACCGCGGCCGCGGTGGCGTCCGCCACCTGCTCGAAGCCGTCGAGCACCAGCAGCGCCTCCCCGTCCGGCAGCGGGAGGTCCAGTGCGCGGGGCAGCGCCGCCGGGTCGTCGACCTCGTGCAGGTCGGCGTAGTGGACGTACGGCAGGGACGCGCCGCTCACCGCGGCGGCCGCCAGCCGGCTCTTGCCGACGCCGCCCGGGCCGGTGAGCGTGATCAATCGGTGGGCGGGGCCGCGGAGTTGGGTCGTGATCGTCAGGAGGTCCACGTCGCGGCCCACGAGCGTGGTGCGGCCGTCGTCCGAGGGCCAGGTGCGCCGACGGGTGGCGGGGGCGTCAGAGGTGTCGTCCGGCGGGCCGCTGTGACCGAGCAGGTCCGGTATCACCGGCATGGCCTGACTGCGTGTAAGTCATGTGCGGGCACGGTGCGTTGAGCGTACGTCATCGTCTCAGTCCCCCGTTGACTGTGGAGCCCGCGGTGCCCTGCTGCGCCGGGCCGCAAGGTTCACGTGTTCGATCCCAGGATACGGCTTCGATGTCTCCGCCGGGCTCTCCGACGGCTCGTTGCCGTGTGCGGAGACGACACCACCCGCGGAACCGGCCGCACGGTCCACCGGACACCGCCTAACCGCGGCCGGGACCTTCCGCCTCGGTGGCGTCGGTGCGTGCTGTGCCGGGCCGGGCTGCGGGGGACAGCGCGACCCGGCAGACCACCCCGAACACCAGCCCCCAGAAGGCCGATCCGATCCCGAACAGAGTGACGCCCGACGCGGTGGCGAGGAAGGCCACCAGGGCGGAGTCCCGGTCGGCGGGGCCCGTGAACGCGCTGCCGAGGCTGGTGCCGAGCACGCCGAGCAGTGCGACGCCCGACGTGGCGGCCACGAGCGCCGGGGGGAGCGCGGCGAACATCCCGGCGACCGTGGCGCCGAACAGGCCCACCGCGACATACAGCACCCCGCAGCTCAGCCCGGCCACATAGCGCCGGTCCCGGTCCTCGTGCGCCTCCGGGCCCGTGCAGATCGCGGCGGTGATCGCAGCGAGGTTGAGGGCGTGCGCGCCGAAAGGGGCGAAGACCACCGAGGCGGCCCCCGTGCCCCGGATCAGGGGCCCGGTCGGCACGTGCTCGTAGCCGGCCGCCCGCAGCACCGCCGCCCCGGGCGCGTTCTGCGAGGTCATGGTCACCAGGAACAGCGGCAGGGCCAGGCCCACCAGGGCCCCGGCCGACCAGTGGGGTGCGGTGAACACCGGCCGGGCGAGCGCGACCTGGGTGTGCCCCAGGGAGATCCCGTGGGTCGCCGCGGCCGTGCCGACGCCCAGGGCCAGCGCCGTCAGGACGGCGTAGCGTGGCGCGATCCGGCGGCACAGCACATAGCCGCCGAGCACCGCGCCCGCGATCGCCGGGCTGTGCCCCAGCGCCCCGAACGCGTCGAGCCCGAAGCGCAGCAGCACGCCGGCGAGCATGGCGGAGACGACCGCGGCGGGCACCCGCCGCATGAGGGCCTCCAGCCAGCCCGTCAGGCCCACGACGACGGTGAGCGCCGCGGCCCCGAGATAGGCGCCGATCGCCTCCCGATAGGGGTAGTGGCCCAGTTGGGTCACGAGCAGGGCCGCGCCAGGTGTGGACCAGGCGGCCACCACCGGCGCCCGGAACCGCAGGCTCAGCACCAGCCCGGTGAGCCCGCTGCCGAGCGAGATGGCCCAGATCCACGAGGACAGCCGGGCTTCGTCCAGCCCGGCCGCGTGCGCGGCCTGTACCACGACGGCCAGTGGCCCGGCGAAGGACACCAGAACCGCGATCGCCCCCGCGGTGATCGCGGACAAGGAGGTGTCGGCCAGGATCGCCCGTGGCCCACGGCCGCGTGCCGTCACAGGATCTCTATGTCGGCGCCGGGGCGCAGCCGCCGCCGGCAGTCCAGGACGAGTCGGGCATGGCGCTCCACCGCGGCGTAGTCGAAGTCGTCGTGGTCGGTGAGGACGACCACGGCGTCGGCGGCGGCCAGTTCCCCGTCGGTCAGCTCCACGCGCGTCACCCGGGGGTCCACCGGGGCGGTCTCCCGTACGTGCGGGTCGACGGCCCGCACCTGGGCGCCGGTGCGCAGCAGCAGTTCCGCGACCCGCAGCGCCGGCGACTCGCGCGCGTCACCGCTGTTGCGTTTGTACGCCAGCCCGAGGAGGAGCACCCGGGAGCCGTTGGCGGAGCGCTGGCGCTGGTTGAGCGCCTCCACGAGCCGCTGCACCACGTAGTGCGGCATGTGGCTGTTGACGTCGTTGGCGAGGTCCACGAACCGGAACCGGCGCCCGAGCTGGCGCTCGACCCGCCAGGACAGATAGCGGGGGTCGACGGGCAGGCAGTGGCCGCCCACCCCGGGGCCGGGGGTGAACGGCATGAAGCCGAAGGGCTTGGAGGAGGCCGCGTCGATGGCCTCCCAGGCGTCGACGCCCAGTTCGCGGGCGATCACCGCCATCTCGTTCACCAGCGCGATGTTGACGTGCCGGTAGGTGTTCTCCAACAGCTTCGCCAGTTCGGCGGTCTTGGGATCGCGGACCGGGACGGTGCGCTCGACGACGGAGCCGTAGAACTCCTCGACCCGGCGCAGGGAGGCCGTGTCGACCCCGGAGACGATCTTGGGGGTGGTCTCCAGGGTCCACCGGGTGTTGCCGGGGTCGATGCGCTCGGGGCTGTAGCCGAGGTGGAAGTCGGTGCCCGGCGCCAGCCCGCTCTCCTTCTGGATCAGCGCGCCGAAGACGTCCTCGGTGGTCCCGGGGTAGGTGGTGGACTCCAGCACCACCAGCGCGCCCGGCGTCAGGTGGCCGGCGAGGGTGCGGGCCGCCTCCTCGATGCAGGTGAGGTCAGGCACGTCGTCCAGGAGCGGGGTGGGCACGGTGACCACGGCCACCTCGAACCCGGCGAGCTCGGCGGCGTCGGTCGTGGGCCGGTAGCCGCCGGACGCCAGCACCCCGGCCAGCCGGTCCCCGCTCACGTCCTCGACGAAGGAGTCGCCCGCGAGGAGCCGCGCGATCCGGCCGTCGTCCACGTCGTAGCCCACGACCGCGTACCCGGTCTCCGCCGCCCGGACGGCCAGCGGCAGGCCCACGTATCCCTGGCCGATCACGGCCAGCCGCGGCGGGCCGTCGTTCGTTGTTCGGGTCATCGCAGTGCCCTTTCAGCCGTTGTGCACCAGAACCAGATTCGCGGCGATCAGCAGGACGACGCCCCAGCGGTGAAGGGTGATGCCCGTTCTCCGGGCAGCGAGGACCTTTCCCGCGACGAGGCCGCTGTACGCCTGGCGGGCGCGCAGTGCGAGCACCGGCAGGAGAAAGGCGCAGAACCACAGGGGGACGGCACCCACCGCCGCGGTGAGGACGATCGCACCGGTCTCGGAGAGGGACAGTCCCGCGACGAGCGCCCGGTAGCCGTCGCGGGAGAGGAGGACCGCCAGATTCCGCCGCCCGGCGGCCCGGTCGCCGGCCAGGTCGTTGATGTTGGAGTAGAGCGAGACCATCAGGCTCCACAGCCCGAAGAGGAAGGTCTCCAGCCAGGCCGCCCCGGTCATCTCCCCACGCAGCAGCCCGAACGGGACCAGCACGCTGATGCCGGTGCTGAGCAGGATCACCGCCTCCTGGCCGCCGCGGTAGCTGAGTTTGAGGCCGTAGGAGTACTGCACGCTGATGACGACCGACAGCGCGGCGGCCGCGGGGGCCCACCACGGCCGGTGCGGTGCGGCCAGCGTGGCGAGCGTCCACAGGGCCGCGCCTGCCACGGCACAGGCCCAGCCGAAGCGCAGGGCCTGATGGAGCGTCAGACTGCCGTCGAGGAGAGGCTTGCGGTCGCGGGCGCGCAGCGTCTGCCCGGGTTCGTAGTTGCGGGCGTCGCTGCCGTCGCGCAGCCCTGTGACGTCGTCGAGGGCGACCGTGGCCGCCACCACGCCCAGCCACCCCAGGTCGAACAGGGCGAGGACCAGCCAGGTGCGCGGCTCCGCGCGCACCGAGGGCGGCAGCAGCGCCGCGACCACGAGCACGCACAGGTAGTAGTCGAAGAAGGAGAGCTTCGCCAGCTTGGCGTACGCACGGGCCCGTCGGCGCACACCGGGCCGGGCGGGTGCCGGGGCCAGGGTCATGGCCGGGCCTTCGCCCTGCCGCCCGGCTTGCGGCCGACCGTGCTGATCAGGACCTGGCTCAGCCAGTGATGGGCGGGGTCGGCCATCTCCGCGAGGGCCTCGTCCAGGCGGGCCTCGTCCAGGAGCCCGGCCGCCAGGATGCGGGGCCGCATGTACTCCAGCCACAGCATGTAGTGCCGCGCCTGCTCGGAGCCGCCCCGCACCATCACGGCCCGGCCCTCGGCCGTGGCCTCCAGGCCGGCGGCCAGGGCCAGCCGGAGATCGACGTGGCCGCCGCGCGGATCGTGCCCCGACTCACGCATCACGCCGTACCCCGCGGCCCGTACGTCCTGGAGGAAGTCCTCCGACAGGAAGCTGCGGAAGAGGGTGGAGGAGTCGGTGTCCTCCAGGAACAGCAGCCCGCCCGGCCGCAGCGCGCGCACCATCCGCCCCACCGCGGCGGCCCGGTCCGGCAGGTGCTGGAGCACCATGCGGGAGTGCACCAGGTCGAAAGCGGCCGCGGGCAGCTCCTCGGTGCGCAGGTCGTGCCGGACGACCTCCACCCCCCGCAGCCCGGCGACCTCCCCGAGCCGTCCGGTCTCCAGGTCGGTCGCCACCACCCGGCCGGCCGGGCCCACCAGGTCCGCGAGCCGGCGGACCATGGAGCCGGAACCGGCGCCGATCTCCAGGCAGTTCCAGCCGGGCCCCACGCCCAGCCGCTCCAGCCGTTCGGCGGTGCCGGGGTCCCAGACCGCCTCGTTGGTCCGCAGCCGCTCGGTCTCCTTCTCCCACCCGGGGTCGAAGACGTACTCCTGGCCGGGGGCGGGCATGGCGGTCTCCTCGGTCGCTCGCGCCCTCATGCGAAGAACCCGCAGACGGAGTCGGCGATGAACTCCACTTCGGCGTCCTTGAGATGGGGCCAGATCGGAATGGCGAGGTTGCGGGCCGACGCCTGCTCGGCATGCGGCCAGGCGCCGTCCACCGGGGCCCACGGTGCGAACGCGGGCTGCCGGGGGAGCGGCACCGGGTAGTAGACGTGCGTACCGATCCGACGCTCTGTCAAGTACGTGCGCAGATCCTCGCGCCGGTCGGTGAGCAGCGCGTAGACGTAGTAGCAGCGGCCGTCGCGCCCGGCGGGCGGGGCGAGCAGCCCGCGGTCGCGCAGCGGCCCGAAGCGCTCGGTGTAGTAGTCGGCGATCCGCGCGCGGCGCTCGAGACGGTCCGGGAAGCCGGCCAGCCGGCGCAGTTGGAAGGCGGCCTGGACCTCGTCGAACCTGCTGTTCCGGCCGACCCGGTGGTGCAGGAAGCGGTGCACGCCGTCCTGGCCGTGGTTGCGCAGCATCCGGCAGGCCCGCGCGAGCCCGTCGTCGTCCGTGAGGACCACCCCGCCCTCGCCCACGGTGCCGAACGACTTGACCTGGAAGAAGGAGAACACGCCCAGATCGCCCCAGCGCCCGGCCGGTCGGCCGTCCAGGACCGCGCCCTGGGCGACCGCCGCGTCCTCGATCACGGCCAGCCCGTGTTCGCGGGCGAGGGCGTCCAGCCGCTCCATGTCCGCCATGACGGAGAAGACGTGCGCCGGCATCAGCGCCCTCGTCCGCTCCGTGATCAACGGCTTCACCACGTAGGGGTCCAGCACCATCGTCCACGGGTCCACATCGGCGAAGACCGGGGTCGCCCCGGCGTTGGCCACCGCGCTCGCCACCGGCTGGCAGCAGAACGCCGGGACGACCACCTCGTCGCCCGGCCCGATGCCCAGGGCCCCGACGGACAGCTCAAGCGCTCCCGTTCCGCTGGAGCAGGCGACGGCGTGCCGGGCCCCGGTGGCCTCGCACAGCGCCCCCTCGAACTCGGCGGTCCGCTCGCCCAGGATGAACCGCTGACCGGGCCCCGTGCCCAGCTCGTGGAGGACGGACAGCAACGGCTCCCGTTCCTCCTCGAAGAGGTCGGGTGCGAAGAAGGGCAAGGTCCTCATGAGGCGTTCCCTCCGTAGAAGCGGCTGACGGCGTCGCAGACCCGGTCCACGTCCGTCAGGGACAGATCGGGATGGAAGGGCAGCGCGACGGTGTGCGCGCAGGCGGCCTCGGCGTGCGGGAAGTCCCCCGGCCGGTGGCCGAGTCCGGCGAACGCGGGCTGGAGGTGCAGCGGGGTGGGGTAGTAGACCTCGGTGCCGACGCCCTCGTGCGCGAGGTGCGTGACCAGTTCGTCCCGCCGCTCCACCTCGATCACATAGACGTAGAAGACCGGCTCGGCGACGGCCTCGCGCCGTACGACGGCGGGCAGTCGCAGGACGCCCGGCACACCGCGCAGCCGCTCGGTGTACGCGCGGGCCAGCTCGGCGCGGCGGGCGATCGCTCCGTCCAGCCGGGGCAGCTTGCCCAGCAGTACGGCCGCCTGGATGTCGTCCATCTTGCTGTTGGTGCCCGAGGCGCCCGCGAGGTTGGAGATCCCGGCGAAGTGGTCCACCGTGAGCCCCGTCCGGCCGTGGTGCCGCAGCGATGCCACCCGCTCCGCGAGCTCCGGGTCGTCGGTCAGGACGGCCCCCGCGTCACCGAGCGCCCCCAGGGTCTTGGTGGGGAAGAACGACAACACCCCGCCGTCGCCCAGCAGTCCGGCGTGCACGCCGTTCCAGCGCATGCCGATGGCCTCGGCGCTGTCCTCCACCACCCGCAGGCCGTGTCGCCGGGCGAGTGCGCCCAGCCCCGCCATGTCGGCGAGCTGCCAGAACAGGTGCACCGGCAGCACGGCCCGGGTGCGCGGGGTGACGGCGGCCTCGGCGGCTGCCGGGTCGAGGGAGTAGCTGACGGGGTCGATGTCGGCGAACACCGGCCGGGCGCGGGCCAGCGCCACCGAAGAGGCCGACGCGAAGAAGCTGAACGCCGGGACGATCACCTCGTCGCCGGGCCCGATGCCGCAGCCCCGCAACAGCAGGACCAGGGCGTCCGTCCCGCTGTTCACCGCCACCACGTGCCGGGCCCCGGTGTACGCGGCGAGCGCCTGCTCCAGCTCGGCGACCTGACGGCCGTGCGAGAACTTGCCCCGGTCGAAGACCTCGCCGACGTGGCGGCTGATGTCCGGCCAGCACCGGGCGAACGTGTCGGCCTGGGTGAAGAACGGAACCGGGCGCGCGGCGGCGGAACCGCTCGCGCCGGCACTCCGGGCGGAGGAGATCACTGGGTAAACCTCCGGATGCGGGACGGAGTTGTGGACGAAACGCAGCTAAGCCGGTGCTCCTGACGGACGGCAATAGCAATCCCTTGGCATGGTGCCTACGGGAAGCTGACAAGCATCAGCCATACGCCCCCGTGAAAAACCGGTACCTGCCAGATCAGAGCGTTTTCGGAATCCTGAGTTCTGTGCGAGGCGGTGGCGCGGACCGGCCGGTGCTTGACAGTCGAACCCCCAACAGCCCAGCGTGGGTCTGCATCGCCGCGCCGCTTGAGGCCGCTGCCCGCATATTCCGCGAGGGCCGGCCCCCGTCATCGGGCCGAGCGCGGGCATGCCCAATTCGCGGGCGACGGAGGATGTGCCAGCTGTGAAATGGAAAGAAAATCCGGCCGGTTCGGCCGATCCTGTGGAATTACCCGGGAAAACCGTGGTGCTCGCCGAACCCAGTGGTTTCTGCGCCGGAGTGCGGCGCGCCGTCGACATCGTGGAGGTGGCCCTGGAACGCTTCGGCCCACCGGTCTACGTGCGGAAGCAGATCGTGCACAACCACCACGTGGTGCAGGACCTGGAGGAGCGCGGGGCCCGCTTCGTGGACTCCGAGGCCGAGGTGCCGTACGGCGCGGTCTGCGTGTTCTCCGCACACGGGGTGTCGCCCGCCGTGCGGGCGGCCGCCGAGGCCCGTGCGCTGACCGTGATCGACGCCACCTGCCCCCTCGTCGCCAAGGTGCACCAGGAGTCCCGGCGCTTCGCCGACGACGGCCGCACCATCCTCCTCGTCGGCCACGCCGACCACGAGGAGGTCGAGGGAACCTACGGCGAGGCGCCCGACCGCACCCGGATCGTCGCCACGGTGGACGACGTCCGCGCACTGGACCTGCCACGCGACGCCCCGGTGTCGTACCTCACCCAGACCACCCTCGCCCTCGACGACACCCGCGAGATCGTGGCGGCCATGGAGGAGCGCTTCGACGACCTCCGCGGCCCCGGCAGCGACGACATCTGCTACGCCAGCCAGAACCGCCAGCACGCCGTCAAGGCGCTCGCCGCCCGCACCGACCTCGTCCTCGTCGTCGGTTCCACGAACTCCAGCAATTCCGTACGGATGGTCGAGGTCGCCCGCGACGCGGGGGTCGCGGCGCACCTCGTCCCCGGACCGCAGGACCTGGACCCGGACTGGCTCGTCGGGGTCGGGTCCGTCGGCGTCAGCGCCGGTGCCAGCGCACCGGACGTCCTCGTGGACGGACTCCGGCGCCGCCTGGCCGGATTCGGCTACGACAGGGTCGAGATCGAGCGCACCGCCACCGAGGACATCGTCTTCGGCCTGCCCTCCGCCCTGAAGGGGACCACCGGATGAGCACACGGAAGAACGTCCGCGGCAAGGCCCTCACCAAGGACCCCGTCGGCGAAGACCCCACCGGCGGCGACTCCTTGGCCCCGGCGCTCGCCGCCGTCGAGCGACGCATCGCCTCGGTCCTGGCCGCGGAACGCGAGCGCTGGGCGGACGTCGACCCGCGCTGTGTCCCCTTCCTGGACGCCGTCGGCGCGCTCAGCACCGCCAAGGGCAAACTGCTCCGCCCCCGCTTCTGCCTCCTCGGCCACCTCGCCGCGGGCGGTGACCCCGGCGACCCGCGGGCCGTCGACGCCGCCGCCGCCGTCGAACTGCTCCACACCTTCGCCCTGTTGCGTGACGACGTCCTCGACGACTCGCCGCTGCGCCGTGGCGTGACCACCGCGCACGAGCGGCACATCGAGGACCACCGCAAGCGTGGCCTGCGCGGCGAGGCGCGGCGCTACGGCGAAGGCGTCGCCGGCCTCGCCGCCGACCTCGCCCACATCTACGCCGACCGGCTCACCGGCTCGCTGCCCGAACCCGCCCGCGCGGTCTGGGACGAACTGCGCGTCGAACTCACCTACGGCCAGTACTTGGACATCGCCGTCGCCGCCGAGGGCGTGGCCGACCCCGAACTCTCCCGCTGGATCGCCGTCTGCAAGTCCGGCCGCTACACCATTCACCGGCCCCTCCAGCTCGGCGCCGCCCTCGCCGGCCGCACCGGCCTCGCCGGGATCTTCGAGGGGTACGGGCTGCCGCTGGGCGAGGCGTTCCAGTTCCGTGACGACCTCATCGACGCCTTCGGGGACACCGAGGCCACCGGCAAGCCCGCCGGACTCGACTTCGCCCAGTTCAAGATGAGCTACCTGCTGAGCCTGGCCGTACGTGCCGACGAGCGGATCCGCGCGCTCGCCGCCGCGCCCGGCGGCCCGGAGGAAGCCGCGCTGATGCGCCGCCTCCTGACCGAGACCGGAGTGGCCGACGAGGTGGAGCGGCGTATCGCGCGGCTCGTCGGCGAAGCCCGGCGGGCGATCGCCGACGCACCCCTGGTCCCCCGCTGGCGTACCGCACTGATGGACCTCACGGCCACCGTGGCCTACCGGGACCGCTGAAGGAGCAACGCACCCATGTTTCGCACCCTCATCATCGGCCTGGGGCGGGCCGGCCTCGGACTCCACTGGGCCGTACTGGACCGGCTGCGCTCCGCGGGCCACCACTCCGAGCTCTTCGGCCCCGGCCCCGTCCTCGCACTCGACCCGATGGCCTCCGTCCCGGCCCTGCCCGTCGCGGGCCTGCAACCGGTCGTCGGCCTCCACCGGGTCCGCGAACTCCTCGACCCCGACCGGACCGTGGTGCACCTGTGCACACCCCCGGTGGCCCGCCTCGGCCTGCTCCGCGAACTGGCCGGAGCCGGGTTCCGCCGGATCATCGTGGAGAAGCCCCTGGCGGCCGACCGGACCGCGCTCCGCGACATCGTCGCCCTGGCCCGCGCCGAGCGGCTCGACCTGGCGATCGTGGCCCCCTGGCTGGCCAGCAGCCTGACCGCACGGCTCACCGGCCTCGTGGCGGAGGCCCCCCTCGGTGCGCTGCGCTCCGTCGACGTACGCCAGTGCAAGCCGCGGATGCGCCGCACCCTCACCGACGGCGGGCACCCCACCGCGTTCGACATCGAGCCACCGCACTCCCTCGGCGTCTGCCTGCGGCTCGCCGGGGACGCCCGGCTGGCCGGCGCGGAGCTCACCGACATGCGCGTCGGCGACACCGTCGTCCCGGACATGGGCCGGGCCGGGCTCCTGCTCCACCACGCCACGGTGACCAGCCGCATCGTCTCCGACCTCACCGCACCGATCCGGGAGCGCCGGATCCGGCTGGAGTTCGAGGAAGGCCAGGTGGTGGCCCACTACCCCAACGCCGAGGACGACCACTACGCCCACCTCCGCGTGCTCCGGCCCGGCCACCCGGAGACCTGGGAGGTCTTCCCGGACGACGCCCTGACCGCCTACCTGGTCGACACCTACCGCGCCTTCCGCTCCGGCACGGACCTCTCCCCGCAGCTCCGGCTCGCGACCCGCGTCGTCGAACTCCTCTGTGATGCCAAGGACTTCTGCCACCACGACGCGGCCCCGCCCGTTCCCGGACAGCGGGTGGCCCATGCCCGCTGAGACGAAGACCCCCGCCACACCCGTGACCGATCCCGGCCCGGCGCCGCCCGGCATCCGCTTCGCCGGCATCGGCGACGAGGCGGCCCCGGCCCTCGACGGCCAGATCCGCGCCCACCACACCTTGGGCTGGACCGCCATCGAACTGCGGGACCTCGACGGCACCGCCCTCGCGGACCTCGACGACGCCGCCTTCGACCGGGCCCTGGCCGCGCTGCGGAAGGCGCGCCTCGACGTCGTCTGCGTCGACTCCCGCATCGCCAACTGGGCCCGCCCCGTCACCGGCGACTTCGACCTTGACCTCGCCGAACTCGACCGGCTGGCCCCGCGCTGCGCCGCCCTCGGCACCCGGTTCGTCCGCGTCATGTCCTATCCCGACGACCCGGACGGCCGGCTCGGCGAGGCGGAGTGGGGCCGTCGCGCCGTCCACCGGATGCGGCTGCTGGCCGAACGGGCACGCGCCGCCGGGCTCGTCCTGCTCCACGAGAACTGCGCGGGCTGGGCCGGTGCCCACCCGGACCGCGCCCTGCGGCTGCTGGGCGAGGTCGACAGCCCCGCCCTGCGGCTGCTGTTCGACACCGGAAACGGCATCGCCTACGGCTACGAGGCCTACGCCATGCTCACCGAGCTCGCCCCCTGGGTCGAGCACGTACAGATCAAGGACGCCCGCAGCGAGGTGGGCGGGGCCGTCTACACCCTCCCCGGGGAGGGCGCCTGCCGCGTCGCCGACTGCCTCCAACTGCTGCTCGACCGCGGCTGGACCGGCACCTGGTCCATCGAACCCCACCTGGCCGTACGCCCCCACGAGGGCCGCTCCGCCACGGGCGCCGACGCCGTGGCCGGGTTCGTCCGCTACGGCCGCGCCCTGGAGCGGCTCGCCGCAGGGCTGACCGGCCCAGCGCCACGACCGGACGGCGCTTCATGAACGGCGCGCGGCTGACCTCCGCCGAACACCGACTGCTGCTGAATCTGCTGAAGTTGCCCACGGCCGGCCCGCTCGAAGGCGGATCCGAACCCCGTCTGTGGGAGGCCCAGCGCCGCTACGCCGAAGCGGCCCGCGCCCTGGGCTTCGAGGTCGTCCACCACGCGACCGCCGACCCGGCGGAACTGACGGGGGATCATGTGCCGCTCGCGGTGCGCCGTGCCGCGGCACACCCCGGCTTCCTGGCCGCGCAGCCCAGCCTCGTGCTGGCGCTGGGACCGCCACGGCCGACGGCCGAAACCGTGATGTTCAACGTCCACCTCGACACCGTGGCGGGGGAGGAGCCCGTCGGCTTCGACGGGACGCGATTCACCGGGCGCGGCGCGATCGATGCCAAGGGCCCGGCCGTCGCCCTCCTCGCGGGCATACGCGCCGCCCTCGCGGCCGCACCCCGCCTGCCCTCGGCCACGCGCGTGCTCATCCAGGCCGTCTCCGGTGAAGAGGGCGGAGCCATGGGCGTCTTCGGCACCCGGGTCCTGGTGCGCCGGGGCTGGTACGGCAGGATCAACCTCTTCTGCGAGCCCACCGGGATGCGGCTGCTGACGCGCTCCACCGCCGCCATGACCGCCTGTGTCCGCGTCGACGGGTGCGACGCCATCGACGACCGGCCCGCCGCCGGGCACAACGCCACCGTCCTCCTGGGGCACCTCGCCCAGCGCCTCGCCACCCGCCTGCCCCAGCACGCCGGGGGCGGCCAGGTGTGCGTCGCCGGGCTCCACACCGGACACCTCCACAACAAGGTCTACGGAACCGGTCGCCTCCTGCTCAACTGCTCCTACCCCGACCCCGCCACCGGCCGCTCCCTCGCCGCCGCACTGGAAGACGAAGTCGCCGCCGGAATACGGGACTTCACCGCCTCCTACCGGGGCCATCGCGACCTGGCCCGTACGGCGGCGGACGCCGCGGCCGTCACCCGGGTCGAATGGCACAAGCGCGGCCTCCCCGCGCTGGCCCCGACACCCGACCCCTGGGCCACCGACCTGCTGGAGCGACAGGCCGGCCTGACCCGCTGGCCGGCCGACGAACCCGCCTTCACCTGCGACGCCCTGTGGATGTCCGGCGTCCCCGGTACGTACACCGCCGTCCTCGGCCCCGGCGACCTCGACCGCAACCACGCCCACGCCGCGGGCGAACACGCCGATCTGGCCGACCTCGAAGCCTTCGCCGGCGCGGTGGGCGGCATCCTCACCCGCTTCGCCGCGCGGCGGGACACCGTCCCGTCCTCCCTGCCGCGGCAGGCCCGCTCCCGGGGCGCGCGCATCCCGGGCCGACCGACCCCGAAAGGCGGAACCCAGTGACCCAGCAGCGGACCGACGCCCCGGCCGCCCCCACGACCGTTGCCCACGACGCCCTCGTGACCTTCACCGCCGAGGTCTTCACCGACCGAGGAGTGCCCGCCGCGCGGGCCCGCACGGCCGCCGAGGCCCTCGTCCACGGCGATCTCGCCGGACTGACCTCGCACGGACTCGCCAACCTCACCCGGCTGTACCTGCCCGCCATCGACTCCGGCCGCATCGACCCCGCCGCCGAACCGGAGAGGATCACCGACACCGGGCCCGCCGTCCTCCTCGACGGCCGCCGGTCGCTCGGACTCTGGGCCGCCACCGAAGCCCTCGACCTGGCCGCCGACCGCGCCCGCACCACCGGCATCGGCCTCGTCACCATGCGCAACGCCACCCACTTCGGCTGCGCCGGCCACCACACCGCCCGGATCGCGGAACGCGGCATGGTGGCGGTCCTGGCCGGCAACTGCGGCCGCCAGCGCATCGCCCGCCCGCCGGGCGGCCGGGCCGCGATGCTGGGCACCAACCCCTTCAGCGTCGCCGCGCCCGCGGGCGACCGCCCCCCGTACGTCCTCGACATGAGTACCACCGTCGTGCCCACCGGACGGATCCGGGCCGCCGCCCGCGCCGGCGAGCCGATACCCGAGGGCTGGCTGGAGGACGCCCAGGGCCGGCCGGTGACCGACCCCGGTGCGCTCGACCGGGGCGAGGGATTCCTGCGCTGGCTCGGCGGCGACCCCGCCACCGGCGCCTTCAAGGGCTACGGCCTCGGGCTGATGGTCGAGGTACTGGCCGCCCTGCTCCCCGGAGCCGGCCTCGGCCCCGCCCCGGACGCCCTGACCGGTGACGGGCGGCCCACCGGCAGGGACGACGACATCGGCCTCACCGCACTCGTCCTCGCCCCCGGCGCACTCCGTCCCCAGCAGGACTTCCTGGCCGACGCCGACGGCGCCTTCCGGGCACTGCTCGACTGCCCGCCCCTGGGTCCCGCCCGCCCGGTCGGCTACCCCGGACTGCCGGAGGCCCGGGCGGCGGCCCGGGGCCGTGAGCACGGCGTGACGCTCTCCGCCGAGCGGCACGCCGAGCTGACCGCCCTCGCCGCCGAACGCGGCCTGACCTTCCCCGGAGGGGAGCGATGACCCCGCGCACCCGCATCGGCATCATCGGCCTCGGTGTCATCTCGAAGTTCTACGTCGCCGCCTTCGACCGGCTGCCCGCACTCGCCCTCGCCGCCGTGTGCGACCTCAGGCCCGAAGCCCTCGCGCCCTTCCACGACCGGGCCGAGTGCTACGGCCGTCACACCGAGCTGCTCGCCGACGCGGCCGTGGACGCGGTGGTCGTGAACGTACCCAACGACATCCACGCCGCCGTGTGCGCCGACGCCCTCGCCGCCGGGCTGCCCGTCTGCGTGGAGAAGCCCCTCGCCACCCGCCTCGCCGACGCCAGGAGCCTCGCCACGCTCGCGCACCGGCGCGGCGCGACCCTCTTCACCGCCTTCCACCGCCGCTACAACAGCGAGGTGCTCCGGCTGCTGCACGGCATCGCGCCCGGCAACCCCGTCCGCTCCCTGACCGTCCGCTACCTTGAGCGCATCGAGGAACACGCCGGTGACGACCGCTGGTACCTCGACGCCGACCGCTGCGGCGGCGGCTGCGTGGCCGACAACGGCCCCAACGCCTTCGACCTCGTAAGGCTGTTCCTCGGCGACGTGCACCTGACCGCCGCCGAGGTGACCCGCGACATCCACGGAACGGACCGCCGGGCGGCCGTCGCCCTGCGCGCCGCGGACGGCGCGACCGCCCGCGTCGAGCTCGACTGGTCCTACGACGGCGAGGTCAAGGACATCACCGTCGAACTGGCCGACGGCACCACCCGCACCGCCGACATGCTCGCCGGGTACCCCGAGTTCAAGGGTTCCCTCTGGCACGAGTACGTCGGCGTGCTCGCGGACTTCGCGGCCACCCTGGACGCGGGGCGGACCGGCGCCCGCGGCGGGCTCGCCGCCCTCGAACTCGTCGACGCCGTCTACCGGACCGAGGCCGGCACCGCCCCGCGCACCGAAGGAGCCACGCCGTGAACCGGCTGGAGGACGGCGCCAAACGCGCCGTGCACGCCACCGTCGTCAAAGTGCTCGTCCACCGCCGCCACGACCGGGGCATGCGGCTGGCGGAGTTCGCCGGCCGGTGCGTACGCCGCGGTGAGGTCCACGAACTGGTCACCACCGACCAGACCGACGCCGTGCCCGGCACCCGCGTCGACCGCGTCGGCTTCCTCGGCTTCGCCGAGATCGGCTGCGCCGGAGTGATCGACCGCGGCGACGAGGTCTGGGCCGCCGGCCGCCGCGTGGGCACCGTACTGGGCTTCGACACCTGCCACTTCCCCAACCACTACAACGTGCTGATCGCCACGCCCTCCCTGCTGACCGGGGCCGAGCTGGACCTCGGGCCGGAGAGCCCCGTCGCCTTCCGGCAGGTCCCCACGGCCGTGCCGATCCGCACCGGGAGCTGACCATGGGACTGCTGGAACACGTCAAGAGCCCGGCCGACCTCCGCGGGCTGGACCCGCACGAACTCACCGAGCTCGCCGCCGAGATCCGCGCCCTCCTCGTCGACAGGGTGTCCCGCAACGGCGGACACCTCGGGCCCAACCTCGGCGTCGTCGAACTCACCCTCGCCCTGCACCGCGTCTTCGACTCCCCGCGCGACGCCCTCGTCTGGGACACCGGCCACCAGGCGTACGTCCACAAACTCCTCACCGGCCGCGCCGCCGCCTTCACGACCCTGCGCACTCGCGGAGGCCTCTCCGGCTACCCCAGCCGCGCCGAGTCCCCGCACGACCTGGTGGAGAACTCCCACGCCTCCACCGCCCTGTCCTACGCCGACGGCCTGGCCCGCGCCCGCCAGCTGCGCCGCGAACCGGGCCACACCGTCGCGGTCATCGGAGACGGCGCGCTCACCGGCGGCATGTCCTGGGAGGCGGTCAACAACATCGCCGCCGCCCCCGACCGGCCCCTCGTCGTCGTCATCAACGACAACGGCCGGTCCTACGCCCCGACCGTGGGCGGCCTCGCCGACCACCTCGCCGCCCTGCGCACCTCCCGGCGCTACGAGGAACTCCTCGACCGGGCCAAGCACACCCTGCGTGGCGTCCCCGCCGTCGGCGACACCGTCTACCACGCCCTGCACGGTGCGAAGAAGGGCCTCAAGGACTTTCTCGCACCACAGGCCCTCTACGAGGACCTCGGCCTGAAGTACGTCGGCCCCGTCGACGGGCACGACCGCCCGGCCGTCGAGGCCGCCCTGCGTCGGGCACGGGACTTCGGAGGCTCCGTCGTCGTCCACTGCATCACCGAGAAGGGCCGTGGTTACCCGCCCGCCGAGGAGGACACCAGGGACCGCTTCCACGCCGTACGGGCCGAACCGGCACCCGGCGCGGCAGCCGCGACCGGGACCGGCTGGACGGCGGCCTTCGGCCAGGAGCTGCTCGCCGCGGCACGCGCCCGCCCCGACGTCGTCGCGGTGACCGCCGCGATGCTCGAACCCACCGGCCTGTACCTGCTCCAGCAGGCCCTGCCCGAGCAGGTCGTGGACGTCGGCATCGCCGAGCAGCACGCGGTGACCTCCGCCGCGGGCATGGCCATGGGCGGCCTCCACCCGGTGGTGTGCGTCTACGCGACCTTCCTCAACCGGGCCTTCGACCAGGTCCTCATGGACGTGGCGCTGCACGGCCTCCCGGTGACCCTCGTCCTCGACCGGGCCGGCATCACCGGCGATGACGGGCCGTCCCACAACGGCGTCTGGGACCTCGCCGCCTTCCAGGCCGTGCCGGGCCTGCGCATCGCCGCCCCCCGGGACCGGGACAGCCTGCGCGAGGAGTTCGGCGAAGCCCTCGGCACCACCGACGGGCCGACCCTCCTGCGCTTCCCGAAGGGTGCCCTCGGCCCGGCCCTCCCCGCGCTGGAGCGGATCACCGGGCCCGACGGGAACACCGTCGACGTCCTCGTCCGGACCGGCGAGGACGTGCTGCTGATCGCCGTGGGCGCGCTGGCCGGGCCGTGCGCCGAGGCGGCCCGGCGGCTCGCCGAGTGGGGCGTCGGCTGCACCGTCGTCGACCCCCGCTGGGTGAAGCCGGTGCCACTCGCACTGGTGGAGCTGGCCCGCCGGTTCGCCACTGTGGTGACGGCGGAGGACGGCGTACGGACCGGCGGCGTGGGGGAGACGACGGCCGCGGCACTGCGGGACGCCGGGGTCGTGCCGGCGCGGCTGCGGGTCCTCGGCGTGCCCGGACGGTTCCTGGAACACGCTGCGCGCTCCGAGCTGCTCCGGGAGTGCGGGCTCACGGCCGGGCGGCTCGCCGAGCAGGTCAGGGACGTCGTGACCGCGCGGACACGGCCCCTGGCGCACGACACGACTTCGAACGGCACATCCTTGAAAGGAGTGGTGTGATGACGGGCTCCGTCGCGCTCGGCATGCCGGCCGTACCGCCGGTGCTCGCCGAGCGCAGGACCAGCCGGGCGATCCAGGTCGGCCCGGTGCGCGTGGGCGGGGGTGCACCGGTGTCGGTGCAGTCGATGACCACGACGCTCACGGCGGACGTGGGCGCGACGCTCCAGCAGATCGCCGAACTGACCGCTTCGGGCTGTCAGATCGTGCGGGTCGCATGTCCCTCGCAGGATGATGCGGACGCGTTGCCGATGATCGCGAAGAAGTCGCAGATCCCGGTGATCGCGGACATTCACTTCCAGCCGAAGTATGTGTTCGCGGCGATCGACGCGGGGTGTGCGGCGGTGCGGGTGAATCCGGGCAATATCCGGCAGTTCGACGACAAGGTGCGGGAGATCGCCAAGGCGGCGTCGGATGCGGGTACCCCGATCCGGATCGGGGTCAACGCGGGTTCGCTGGACCGGCGGTTGCTGGAGAAGTACGGGAAGGCCACTCCGGAGGCGCTGGTGGAGTCGGCGCTGTGGGAGGCGTCGCTCTTCGAGGAGCACGGTTTCCGGGACATCAAGATCTCGGTCAAGCACAACGATCCGGTCGTCATGGTCAGTGCCTACCGGCTGCTTGCCGCGCGGTGCGACTACCCGTTGCATCTCGGGGTGACGGAGGCGGGCCCGGCGTTCCAGGGCACGATCAAGTCGGCCGTGGCCTTCGGGGCGTTGCTCTCGGAGGGGATCGGGGACACGATCCGGGTCTCGCTGTCGGCGCCGCCGGCGGAGGAGATCAAGGTCGGGATGCAGATCCTGGAGTCGTTGGGGCTGCGGCAGCGCCGCCTGGAGATCGTCTCGTGTCCGTCCTGCGGCCGTGCGCAGGTGGATGTGTACAAGCTGGCGGACGAGGTGACCGCGGGTCTGGAGGGTATGGAGGTTCCTTTGCGGGTCGCTGTGATGGGTTGTGTGGTCAATGGCCCGGGTGAGGCCCGCGAGGCGGATCTGGGGGTGGCGTCCGGCAACGGCAAGGGGCAGATCTTCGTCAAGGGCGAGGTCGTCAGGACCGTTCCCGAGTCGAAGATCGTGGAGACCCTGATCGACGAGGCGATGAAGATCGCCGAGCGGATGACCGCCGAAGGATCGGCGTCCGGCCCTCCTCGGGTATCCATCGCCTGACGTAACGTCAATATTCCTGCCCCTCAAGGGAGAAGATGCCGATGACCTCCGTAACCTTCGATGTCACCCTGCCGCACTCCTCCGGCGCGACCTGGCGGCTGGCCGCGGAACTGCACCTCCCGGCCGGCGACCTGCCCGGCACCGTACAACTCCTGCTGCCCGGCCTCACCTACGACCGCCGCTACTGGGCCGTGCCGGGGGAGGGTGACTACACCCGGCACGCCGTCGCGGCGGGATACGCCGTGCTCGCCCTCGATCGCCCCGGCACCGGCGGCAGCGGGCATCCCCCCGCCGACCAGGTCACGGTGGAGGCCAATGCCGAGGCCGTGCACCAGGTCGTCCGGGCCCTGCGCGAGGGTCGGGACGGCATATCGGCCTTCCGGCACGTGGTCGCCGTCGGCCACTCGCTCGGAGCGGGTGTCGCCGTCCACGAAGCGGCCGGTCACCACGACCTCGACGCGCTGGTCGTCACCTCGCTGCTGCACGCCACGGGGCCGCTGTACCCGGAAGCCGTCCCCGCCCTGCACCCGGCCGCGGAGGACGACGTCCTCCGCGCCGCGAACCTCCCCGACGGCTATCTCACCACCCGCCCCGGCCTGCGCGCCCGGCTCTACGAACACCCGGGCGGTGTGAGCGCCGAGATGTCCGCCCACCACGAACGCGCCAAGTCGACCGTGACCATCGGCGAAGGCCTCACCCTCGACACCCTCTACGCTCCCGGGCCCGCCGCCGCGGTGGACGTGCCCGTGTTCCTCGTGGCGGGCCGCGAGGACCGGCTCTTCGGCGGCGGCGAGGTCTCCACCGGCCACGCCGGGACCGTGCTGGCGCACGAGCGGAAGTTCTACACAGGCGCTCCGGAGCTGGACGCCTTCGTCGTGCCGGACGCCGCCCACTCCCTCAATTTCCACCGCACCGCACCGATTTGGTATGCCGCGGCGCAGGACTGGCTCACCCGCAGGGTGCCGCCCGCCACGCCCCGCCCGTGACCGGAGACAGGACCCGAAGACAGGGGAAGCCCAACCATGACCGACCGGACCGACCACCTCCGCCGCACCGGCAGCCATGCCGTGGTGCTGGGCGGCAGCCTCGCCGGGCTGTGCGCGGCGGCGGCACTGGCCCCGCACCTCGACCGCGTCACGCTGGTGGAGCGGGACCGATATCCCGAAGAGCCGGTCTGGCGGCGCGGTGTGCCCCAGGCGCGGCACACCCACAACCTCATGGCAGCCGGCCAGCAGTCCCTGGAGCGGCTCTTCCCGGGCCTTCTCGGGGAGTTGCGGGACCTGGGCATGGTCGAGGTCCGGATGCCGCAGGACATGCTGCTGCTCGTGGCCGGCGGCTGGGTGGACCGCTTCCCGGGCCGGCACGTGGTGCTGTCCGGCTCCCGTGACCTGCTCGACTGGGCGGTACGGCGGGAACTGCGCAAGCTGCCGGGGGTCGAGGTCCGCCAGGAGACGGAGGCCGTCGGCCTCGTCGCCGCGCACGGCGGGTCCGTAGGCTGCGTACGCCTGCGGGACCGCGACACCTCGGCGAGAGGCGGGTGGGGTGAACCGTACGAGTGGGAGGCGGACTTCGTCGTCGATGCCACCGGCCGCGGCTCCCGGGCGCCGGCCTGGCTGCGGAGCCTGGGCCACCCCGAGCCCGAGGAGTCCGTGGTGGACGCCGGTTGCGCCTACGCCACCTGCGTCTTCGCCCCACCTCCCGGCCATACGGCCGACTGGAGCTGCATCGTGCTCCAGTCGACCCCCGAGGAGCCGCGCTCCGGCATCCTCAACCCCATCGAGGGCGGCCGCTGGATGGTCTCCTTGGCGGGCTTCGGAGGGGAACGCCCGCCACTGGACCACCAGGGCTTCCTCGACTTCGCCGGAGGGCTGCGCAGCACCGTCCTCCACAGCGCGATACGCGACGCCGAACCACTGGGCGAGGTGTACGGCTCGGGGCGGACCGAGAACCGGCGGCGCCACTACGACCGCCTGGCGTCCTGGCCCGACCGCTTCCTCGTGCTGGGCGACGCGTTCGGAGCCTTCAACCCCGCCTACGGGCAGGGCATCTCCGTGGCCGCTCTGAGCGCCCTCGTCCTGGACGACGCCTTCGCACGCGCCGGGGTCCGGCGGACCGGCCGGATCCCGGCCGGGCTCGCGGCGTCCCTGCGCAAACCGGTCGCGCGGTGCGTGGATGCCGCGTGGATGCTCTCGGGCAACGCCGACCTGGCCTATCCGGGAGCCTTCGACGGCCCGCTGCCCATCCCCGCGCGGCTCGGCAAGCGCTACACGGACCGGCTCCTGAAGGTGGCGACCACCGACCGGGCCGTGGCGACCGCCCTGTTCGACATGACTCATCTGCTCGCCCCGCCGCGGGTCGTCCTGCGCCCCAGGGTGCTGGCCTCGGTGCTGCGGGGCCCCGGAATCACCCCCGACCACCCGCCCACGCCGAGGAGCGGTACACCCATGGAAACGTCCGAGTCCCGCCGCATGGTGGACGTCTACCGCAAGCGCGCCAAGAGGTACGACCTCACCTCCAACCGGCTCTACCTCATCGGCCAGCGCACGATGGCCTACAAACACCTGGCGCTGGCCCAGCTCGCCCTGCGCCCCGGTGACACGGTCGTCGACGCCGGCTGCGGCACGGGCCACAACCTCCCCCTGCTGGCCGAGGCCGTCGGTCCCACCGGCAGGGTCATCGGGGCCGACCTCACCGACGCGATGCTGGAACAGGCCGAGGAGCGGGTCCGGGGGCTGCCGAACGTCTCCCTCGTCCAAGCGGATCTGACGTCCTATCAATACCCGGAGAACGTAAGGGGGATCATCGCCTGCTTCTCCCTCACCCTGATCGGCGAGTACGCGAAGGTCGTCGAGCGAGGCTACGAGGCCCTGGCCCCCGGCGGCCGCTGGGTGGCCCTGGACTACCGCCTGCCCGGCTGGTGGCCCGACGGCCTGATCCCCGCCCTGGGGCCCATGATCGCCCCCTTCGGCGGCGACACGACGATGGTCCACCGCCACCCCTGGGAACCGATCCAGGAAGGCGCCCACCGCCACCGCACCCTGACCCGCTACGGCGGGTGGGTCTACATCACGGTGGGGGAGGCGCGGCGGACGGCCGCCTGATCGCGTCCCGGCCGCCGGGGTCGGCCGCGGAGCCGTGACGGGAACCGCGGCGGGAACCGGCCGGACCCTCAGTCCCCCACGTCGCGGCTGCGCAGATCCTCCAGCGTCTCCCGCCGTACGAGCAGCCGCGCGTGCCCCTCGGACACCGCCACGACGGGCGGCCTGCCCACCAGGTTGTACGCCGAGGCCATCGACACGTGGTACGCCCCCGCCGCCGGGACGGCCAGGATGTCGCCGGGCCGGATGTCGCCGGGCAGCGCCACGTCCTCCGCGAGGACGTCGCCCGCCTCGCAGTGCCGCCCCACCACGGTCGCCGTCCGCGCGGGCGCGCCCGAGGCCCGGCCCACCAGCCGGACGGTGTACCGCACGCCGTACAGCGCGGGCCGCGGGTTGTCGCTCATCCCGCCGTCCACGGCGACGAACGTCCGCCCACCCGTCGCCTTGACCGACAGGACGCGGTAGAGCGCCACGCCCGCCGGGCCCGCTATCCAGCGGCCCGGCTCCACCGTGAGCCGGGGCACCGGCAGGCCGAACCGGGCGCATTGCAGCTCCAGTTCGCCGGTCACCCGGGTCGCGTACAGCTCCGGGTCGAGGGCCGGGTCGCCGTCCCGGTAGGCGATGGCGAAGCCACCGCCGAGGTCCAGCTCGGGAAATGTCACCCCGTGCCGGTCGCGGAGCAGCGCGAGCAGCGCGGTGAGTTTGCGGACGGCGGTGACGTACGGGCCGAGGCCGGCGATCTGCGAACCGAGGTGGCAGTGCAGCCCGACCAGTTCGAGCCGCGGCTGCGCCAGGATCCGCGCCACCGCGTCCTCGGCCTCCCCGCCCGAGATGGGCAGGCCGAACTTCTGGCCCTCCACCCCCGTCCGCACGGCCGAGTGCGCGCCCGCCGCGACCCCGGGCACGACCCGCAGCAGCACGCGCTGGCGGGCGCCCGGCGGCATCTGCGCGGCGAGCGACGCGATCTCGCCGGTGCTGTCGATGACGATCCGGCCCACGCCCAGGCGCAGCGCGTCCCGAAGGTCGGCCGGGCTCTTGGCGTTGCCGTGCATGACGATCCGCTCGGCGGGGAAGCCGCTGAGCGCGGCGAGCTCCAGCTCGCCGGCGGAGCAGACGTCCAGGCTCAGCCCCTCCTCCTCGACCCAGCGGATCATCGCGCGGGAGAGGAACGCCTTGCCCGCGTAGGCGATGTCCGCGTCCGGGAGCGCGGCCCGCCAGGCGCGGGCCCGGTCGCGCACCTCGGTCTCGTCGATGATGTACGAGGGGGTGCCGAAGCGGTCGGCGATCTCCGCGAGGGAGACGCCGCCGACGGCCAGGCCGCCGGTCCGCAACGGCTGGGTGGAGGCGGGCCACACGGGCGCGCCCGAGGGGGAGTGTGCCGGGGCGCATGCGGTGAGGGGGAGGGACACGGGAGCCTTCTTCGTGACGTGCGGTGCGGAACGGGACGGAGACGGGGCGGCGTCAGTCCCGGGACGGGCCCGGGCTCCCGTCCGGCAGCGTGAGCGGGCCCGTCGGGTGGGCCGGCGGGGCGGTGAGCTGCGGGTCCACGGACACGAGGTCCACCCCGAGCGGTGCCGCCAGGGCGCGCACGGCGGGCAGCGCGAGCCGGATGGAGACCTGACCGGTCCCCAGAACGTCCGAAAGCCGCCGCTCCGTGGTGAAAGCGACGGCAGTGCGAGCGCCCAGCGGCGATCGGAAGACCCGGAGGGCGAAGCCACTGGAGCAGCGCCGTACGGGTACGTACAGCGGCAGCGCCCTGGCGGTGGCCGGGCCGACGGAATGGTCTGGTTCTGAGGGCTCTCCGTCGTCGGCCTGCGGGCTGTCGACCGCCGCGATCGCGGCTGCTTCGGAGGGGGTACGGCTCAAGTGCATGACGGTCCTCGGAAGGGTGTCGGTACGGCGGGGTGGTGCCGCCGCTCGCACACGCTATGCCCGGGGTCCGGGTGCGGGAGCCGTTCATTGACAGCCTGTTGACCCCCCGTGCCGCGGCTTTGACGATCTGTTGACGTGGTCGCTGTGTGGAGTGCTCGGGCGGGTTGTCTGTGGTTGCTGTGTGTTTGTGCACGCGGGTCCGCGGCCGCTCACGGCAGCACCCCCGCCCGTCGCGCCGCCACCACCGCCTCCAGCCTCGTGTGCGCCCCCAGCTTCCGCATGCACGACCGCAGGTAGCTCTTGACTGTCTCGGGCCGCAGGCCCAGCCGTTCCGCCGCCGCCGCGTTCGTCGCGCCGGAGGCCACGCACGCCAGCACGTCCACCTCGCGCGGGGACAGGTCCACGGCGGGCTCAGGGGTGGAACCGGAGGAGCCGGAAGAGGAAGCCCGGGCCAGGCGGCCGCAGGCGGCCAGTAATTCCTGGCGCAGCCCGGGGTCCTGGACCCGCTGGGCCAGCGCGCGCAGCGATCCGTGGGCCTCGCGGACCTCCTCCCACATCGCCGGGTCCGCCGTGGTCGGCTGCTGGGCCACGGACAGCAGCTGGTGGACCTCGTCCTGCACGGCGAGGGTCTGTTCGAGATCCCGCGCCGCCTCCAGCGCGGCGCTCAGCGAGCGGTCGCCGAGCGCGAGCGGCCGCCGGAGCGCGCCGTAGAGGACACCGCGCACCCGGCCCCGTACGACCACGGGCACGGCCATGACGGAACGCAGCCCTTCCGCGGCCACCGCCGCGTCGTACTCATGGCTGATGACGTGCGAGGACTGGTAGTCGGTGACGGACAGCGGCCGGCTCAGGGCCGCCGCCTTGCCGCCCAGTCCGCTGCCCGTGCGGATGGCCAGCCCGCGGAGCGCCGGTGTCGTCGTGCCCGTCATGTCCGATATTCGGAACTGCCGGGAACCTGCCAGCAGTCCCCCGAAGGCGACCGAAAGACCCGTGTTCCTGCGCATGCGCAGCAGAGCGGCCCGAACCTCCGCCGCCCCGTCAGGATCACCCATCACTGCCTCCCCATCCTGGACGCGAAGCGAATCTCCGCATCGATGAAATACCCCTGAAATGCGGCTACCCCCGTCCGGGGGTGGTGAGACTCAGATCACCGTCGCACGATGCTAACCAGCGGGCAGGTCACCCGGCCCGCGAACTGGAGGACACATGACGCCCATGCAGCTGACGGACGCGGCGGAGGGGCCGGGCGGGCCCACGGCGGAGTTCCGCGCGGCGCGCGACTTCCTGCTCGCGCGGCGGACGGACTACGCGGCCGCGTACGAGGGGTTCAGCTGGCCGCGCCCGCGGGAGTTCAACTGGGCGCTGGACTGGTTCGACAGCATCGCCGCGGGCAACGACCGCACGGCACTGTGGATCGTCGAGGAGGACGGCAGCGAGGCACGGCTGTCGTTCGACGCGCTGCGGCGCCGCTCCGACCAGGTCGCGAACTGGCTGCGGGGACACGGCGTCCGGGCCGGTGACCGCGTCGTCGTCATGCTCGGAAACCAGACCGAGCTGTGGGAGACCGCGCTCGCGGCGATGAAGCTGCGGGCCGTCGTCATCCCCGCCACCCCGCTGCTGGGCCCGGCCGACCTCGCCGACCGGATCGAGCGCGGCCGGGCGGCGCACGTGCTCGTACGGTCCGAGGACACCGGCAAGTTCGACGGCGTGCCCGGCGACTACACCCGGATCGCCGTCGGCGGCACCACCGCCCCGGGCTGGCTCGCCTACGAGGAGTCCGCGACCGCCTCCGGGACCTTCACCCCCGACGGGCCGACCCGCGCCGACGACACGCTGCTGCTCTATTTCACCTCGGGCACCACCGCCCGCCCCAAACTGGTGGAGCACAGCCACATCTCCTATCCCATCGGTCACTTGTCGACGATGTACTGGATCGGGCTGCGCCCCGGCGACGTCCACCTCAACATCTCCTCGCCCGGCTGGGCCAAGCACGCGTGGTCCAACCTCTTCGCGCCGTGGAACGCCGAGGCCACCGTCTTCGTGCACAACTACACCCGCTTCGACGCGGCCCGGCTGATGGCGGAGATGGACCGCTGCGCGGTCACCAGCTTCTGCGCGCCGCCCACGGTCTGGCGGATGCTCATCCAGGCCGACCTGCGCGCCCTGCGCACCCCGCCACGCGAGGTGGTCGCGGCCGGGGAGCCGCTCAACCCCGAGGTGATCGAGACCGTCCGGCGGTCGTGGGGCGTCACGATCCGGGACGGCTTCGGGCAGACGGAGACGTCCGTGCAGGTCGCCAACCCGCCCGGCCAGGTGCTCAAGACCGGCTCCATGGGCCGCCCCAGCCCCGGCTTCGAGGTGGTCCTCCTCGACCCCGGCACCGGCCTCCCGGCCGACGAGGGCGAGATCGCCCTCGACCTGGGCGAGCGGCCCGTCGGCCTGATGACCGGCTACGCGGGCGACCCGGAGCGCACGGCCGAGGCGATGGAGGGCGGCTACTACCGCACCGGGGACATCGGCGCACGCGACGCCGACGGCTACATCACCTACGTGGGCCGCAGCGACGACGTCTTCAAGTCCAGCGACTACAAGGTGTCCCCCTTCGAGCTGGAGAGCGCGCTCCTCGAACACGAGGCCGTCGCCGAGGCCGCGGTCGTCCCCGCCCCCGACCCGCTGCGGCTCGCCGTGCCCAAGGCGTACATCGTGCTCGCGGAGGGCTGGGAGCCCGGCGCCGACACCGCGAAGGCCCTCTTCGCGCACTCGCGGGCCACCCTCGCCCCCTACAAGCGCGTCCGGCGGCTGGAGTTCGCCGAGCTGCCGAAGACCGTGTCCGGCAAGATCCGCCGCATCGAGCTGCGCGAGCGCACCGCGCGGGGAGGCGGAGACGAATACCGAGAGGAAGACCACCGGTGACCACACCCGCGTACGCGGCCGGCAGCACCTCCGTCCCGCTGATCGACGACACCATCGGCGCCGATCTGGCCTTCACCATCGAACGCTTCGGTGACCGCGAGGCGCTCGTCGACGTCCCGAGCGGCCGCCGCTGGACCTACGCGGAGTTCGGCCGGGCCGTCGAGGAGGTCGCGCTGGGGCTGCTCGCCAAGGGCGTGGCGAAGGGGGACCGGGTCGGGCTCTGGGCCGTCAACTGCCCGGAGTGGGTGATGGTGCAGTACGCCACCGCCCGGATCGGCGCCGTCATGGTCAACGTCAACCCCGCCTACCGCGTCCACGAACTGGGCTTCGTCCTGCGGCAGGCCGGCATCAGCGTGCTCGTCGCCTCCGTGGAGCACAAGACCAGCGACTACCGCCGCATGGTCGAGCAGGTCCGCGCCGACTGCCCGAAGCTGCGCGACGTCGTCTACATCGACGACCCCACCTGGGACGGGCTGCTCCGCCTCGGCGAGCGGGTGGCACCCGAGCGGCTCGCCGAGCGGGAGGCGCGGGTCGGCTGCCACGACCCGGTGAACATCCAGTACACCTCCGGCACCACGGGCTTCCCCAAGGGCGCCACGCTCTCCCACCACAACATCCTCAACAACGGCTATTTCGTGGGGGAGTCGCTCGGCTACACCGAGGCCGACCGGATCGCCGTGCCCGTGCCCTTCTACCACTGCTTCGGCATGGTCATGGGCAACCTCGCGGTCACCACCCACGGCTCCTGCGTCGTCATCCCGGCGCGCTCCTTCGACCCCGTCGCCACCCTGCACGCGGTCGAGCGGGAACGCTGCACCTCCCTCTACGGCGTCCCCACCATGTTCATCGCCGAGCTGAACCTCCCCGACTTCGCCACCTACGACCTCTCCTCGCTGCGCACCGGCATCATGGCCGGCTCGCCGTGCCCGGAGGAGGTGATGAAGCGGGTCATGACGGAGATGCACATGGCCGAGGTGTCCATCTGTTACGGCATGACGGAGACCTCACCGGTCTCCACCCAGACCCGGCCGGACGACCCGGTGGAGCGCCGCACCGGGACCGTGGGCCGGGTCCTGCCGCACCTCCAGGTCAAGGTCGTCGACCCGGACGGCGGCACCACGCTCGCGCGCGGCGAGGCGGGCGAGCTGTGCACGCGCGGCTATTCGGTGATGCTCGGCTACTGGGAGGAGCCCGAGCGCTCGGCCGAGGCCGTCGACGCCGACGGCTGGATGCACACCGGTGACCTCGCGGTGATGGACGAGGAGGGCTACGTACGGATCGTCGGCCGCATCAAGGACATGATCATCAGGGGTGGGGAGAACGTCTACCCGAGGGAGATCGAGGAATTCCTCCACTCCCACCCCAAGATCGCCGATGTGCAGGTCATCGGTGTCCCGGACGAGAAGTACGGCGAGGAGATCATGGCCTGCGTCGTCCTCCGCGACCCCGCCGCGTCCCTCAGCCGCGACGAGCTCGCCCGCTACTGCCGGGGCCGCCTCGCGCACTACAAGATCCCGCGGCATCTGTGGATCCTGGAGTCCTTCCCCATGACGGTCAGCGGCAAGGTCCGCAAGGTGGAGCTGAGGGAGCGGGCCGCGACGAGCCTGCCGGCTGAGGCCCGCGCGAGTTAGGGCCTGTCCGGGGCTGGTCTGGTGGTCGGGTGCGGGCGGTCGTCGTCCGCACCACCGCTGCGCGGCGATGTCCTCAATCTCCCCCAGCGTTAGCTGGGGGAGGAAGACGGCCCGCAGGCCGGCAAAGATTCGCCGGACACGGCGAGACGGCTGGAGGGGCCCGCGATCCCCCGTCCATGTCGCGGGCCCGCAGCAAGTCTGTGCCCGGAGGGGGCCGGCCTGCCACGCCGAAGCGCCGGTTCAGAGGAAGAATTGAGGTTGGCGGGGTGGGCCGGGCCCGCGTGGTCAGGACGGGCCCCGCTCGACCAGCTCGTCGGCCGCTCCGTTCAGCGGCTGCGGAGTACCCGTCAGATCCATGACGAACAGCGGCAGTCGGAGCTCCTCGGCGCGCGATCTCGCGTCGCGCCCGTATCCCGCGAGGGAGAAGAAGGTGCCGGTCGCCGCGTCAGCCAGGCCGTGCAGCCACAGGCACTCGACCGCGCGCAGCGAGGTCGGCAGGGTGGTCGGGTCGACCCGGGCGACCAGGCCCTCGGCCCGCAGGTCGACCCCGGACTCGGCGGGGTTCCCCGGCCGGGTCACGGCCGTGAAGCCGAGCCACGTCAGATACCGCTCGGCCGCCACGACCGCGTCCTCGGCGGTGCGGATGGCCACCGGGCGGAACGCGGGCCGCAGCGGCTGCGGTTTCCCGCCGGCCGGGCCGCGCGCCGGCTCCACCGGCAGCCGCACCACCGTGCCGCAGGAGCAACCGAACTCCGGCCGCGGCCACTGGTCCTGACGGTCGCAGGCGGGGCAGCGGACCGCCACCCAGGAGTCGCGCCAGGTGCGGTGCACCAGTAACTCGGGTGAGGCGTCGGGAAGGACGGGCAGGGTGAGCGGGGCGCCGCACGCGCAGGGGAAGGTGGGTGGGGTGAAGGAGTGCTCCCGACGGCACGTCGGGCAGTGAACCGGCACGCTCTCGGCCATTTTCTCGGCTCCAGCAACGGGGTCCGTGGGTGTGTGGGTACGGGCCCATCGTCCACGATGAGGGCGCGTCGGGGGCGCGAATGGTGTCCTTGCCCGTATCGGGAGGCGCGAGGTGCCGTCGCGTGCCGGTCCGGCGCGCCCGGTTCACCCAGGGGGCTCGAACTCCCTTACGGAGTCGATGTTCGGGCCGTGCGGTGTGTTCGCCTCGCGTTCGATGAGGATCTCCACCAGCACCGGGCGGGACGTCGCCACGGCCTCCTTGCGCGCCCACTCCACCGCCGCGCGGATGTCGCCAGGATCCACGACGCGGCGCCCTGAACAGCCGTACGCCTCCATCAGCTTGACGTTGTCGGTGCCCGTCTCGTCGTAGTGGATGTCGACCTGGTAGTTCATGCCGTAGCCGGCCGACGCCTGGCGGATCAGGCCCAGGTATTCGTTGTTCAGCATGATCAGGACGAACGGGACGTCGTACTGCGCGGCGACGGCCAGCTCCTCGACCATGTACTGGAAGCCGTAGTCGCCCACGATGCCGACGACCTCGGTGTCGCCCCTGCCCTGGCCCTGGAGCGCCTTCTTCACCCCGATCGCCGCCGGAACCTCCCAGCCCAGCGGGCCCGCCTGCCCGCACACCTGGTAGCGGCGCGGCAGGTGGGACTTCTGGTGCTGGCCGCCCCAGATCTGGTAGAGGCCGATGGCGGTGACGAAGTACGTGTCGGGGCCGAAGATCTCGTTGATCTCCTTGTAGACCCGGGGTGCCTTGACCGGCGTGCTCCCGAAGTCCTCCCGGCGCACCAGCGTCCGCTTGAGCTCCCGGCAGCGGGCCGCCCACGGCGCGACGGCCGGCCGCGCGCCACGGGCCCGCGCGGCGTCCAGCAGGGCGGTGAGAAAGAGGCCCGCGTCGGAGACGATGCCGAGGTCCGGCTCGAAGACCTTGCCCAGCTGGGTGGGTTCGACGTCCACGTGGACGAACGTCCGCTCACCGCGGTAGACACCGAGGTCCGCGCCGGTGTGCCGGTCGCCGAAGCGGGCGCCGACCGCGAGCACGAAGTCCGCCTCCAGGAAAGAGGCGTTGGCGTAGCGCTGCGAGGTCTGGATGCCGGTCGTGCCCATGTGCAGCTCGTGATCGTCCTCGATGGCGCCCTTGCCCATCAGCGTCACCTGGAAGGGCACCCGCAGGAACTCCACCAGCTCCCGCAGCGCGGCCGACGCCTCCGCGAGGATCACCCCGCCGCCCGCCAGCACCAGCGGCCGCTCGGCGGCCAGCAGCAGGTCGAGGGCGGCCTCGACGCGCGGCGGGTGCGGGGCCACGACGGCGACCGGCAGCCGGGAGTCGAGCGCGGGGTCGTAACGGATCTCGCGGCCCGCGATGTCGAGCGGGATGTCGATGAGCACCGGCCCGGGGCGGCCCTCGCGCGCGACGCGGAAGGCCTCCCGGAACACCCACGGGATCTGCGCGGCCTCCTTGATCTGCACGGCCCACTTGGTGACCGGCCGGACGATCTCCACGATGTCGACCGCCTGGAACGCCTCCTGGTGCAGCTTGGCCGACACCGCCTGCCCGGTCACGCACACCATGGGCACGGAGTCGGCGTACGCGGTGTAGAGCCCGGTGACCAGGTTCGTCGCCCCCGGGCCCGAGGTGGCGAGCGCGACGCCGACCCGGCCGTTCGTACGGGCCCAGCCGTCGGCCATGTGCGTCGCGCCCTCTTCGTGACGGACGATCAGATGCTCGATGCCGCCCACCGTTTCCATCGCCTTGTACAGCGGCAGGATCGCGGCCCCCGGGCAGCCGAACGCGATGTCGACGCCCTCGTCCTTCATGATCCGTACGGCCGCCTCCATGGCGGGCACACGCGCCGGGCCACTCATGCGCGTCCCTTGCTCCGCTCGGGCCCGCCTTCGCGGGGCGCGCACCTTCCTGTGAATCGCACGCTCATGAGGCCACCCCCGAGAGCCGCTCGACGCCGCGCAGCAGGGCGGAGTGGTCCAGGGCGCCGTCGCCCTGCGCCCGCGCCGCGGCGACCAGCGTCGCGGCCAAGGCGCCGAGCGGGAGGGCGGCGCCGACGGCGCGGGCCGCCTCGGTGACGATGCCCATGTCCTTGTGGTGCAGGTCGATGCGGAAGCCGGGGGCGAAGTCGTGGGCGAGGAAGTTGTGCCGCTTGCGCTCCAGCACGGCCGAGCCGGCGAGCCCGCCGCCCAGCACCTCCAGCGCCGCGCCGAGGTCCACGCCCGACTTCTCCAGGAAGACGACCGCTTCCGCGCAGACCTGGATGTTGACGGCGACGACCAGTTGGTTGGCGGCCTTCACGGTCTGGCCGGAGCCGTGTGCCCCGCAGTGGACGACCGTCGTGCCGAGCGCGCGGAACAGCGGCGCGGCCACGTCGAAGTCGGCGCGCTCCCCGCCGGCCATGATCGAGAGCACTCCTTCGACGGCCCCCGCCTCGCCGCCGGACACGGGCGCGTCCAGCACGCGGATGTCCCGCGCGGCGGCGGCCCCGGCCAGGGCGACGGAAGTGCTGGGTGCGACGGTGGACATGTCGATCAGCAGTGTGCCGGGCGCGGCGTGGGCGAGCACCCCGTCCTCACCCAGGGCGACCGCCTCCAGCTGGGGGTCGGCGGGGAGCATCGTGACGACGACGTCGGCACCCCGGACCGCTTCCGCGACGGAGGCGGCGGGGGTGCCGCCGGCGGCGGCGAGCCGGTCGAGCTTGTGCTGTTCCAGGGTGTGGCCGGTGACGTGATATCCGGCCTTGAGCAGGTTCTCGGCCATGGGGGATCCCATGATCCCGAGTCCTATCCAGGCGATCCGGGGGGTGGGCACGGGGCAGTCCTTTCACTGGGTGTACGGGTTCGTGGGGCTGAGGCTCAGTCGGTGTGCCGGAAGTCCTCCAGCCAGCCGAACGCGTCGGCGCGCGGCGCCCCGTACTCCAGCCCCACCCACCCTCCGTAGCCCGCCTTCCCCAAGTGCCCCAGCAGTTCGGGGAAGTCGAGCGCTCCGGATCCGGGCGCCCCGCGCCCGGGCGCGTCCGCGATCTGCACGTGGCCGGTCACGGCGGTGTGGTCGTCGATCACGGCGCGCAGGTCCTCGCCGCCCATCGACAGGTGGTAGAGGTCCATCAGGAAGCGCGCGTTGCCCAGGCCGCTCGCCGCGTTCACGGCCTCGACCACCTCGACCGCCTTCGCCGCGCCGGTGAGGGGGTACAGCGGTGACTCCACCGCGTTGAGCGCCTCGATCAGCAGCACCGCCCCCACCCGGTCCGCCGCGCGCGCCGCGCGCACGAGGTTCTCCAGGGCCAGCGCGTCCTGCGTCCGCGGGTCGACGCCCGGGACGCGGTTGCCGTAGAGGGCGTTGAGCGCCGTACAGCCCAGCGAGGCCGCGAAGCCGGCGGCGACGTCGAGGTTCGCGCGGAAGCCGTCGGACGCCGGGCCGGGGATCGAGAGCGCGCCCCGGTCGGGGCCGGGCAGCTGTCCGGCGAAGAAGTTCAGGCCGACGAGCTGTGTCCCGGCGTCGCGCAACGCGCCGCGCAGGGCGTCGAGTTCGCGCTTCTCCGGCACGGGGCGGTCGGGCCAGGGCCACCACAGCTCGACCGCCGTGAAGCCCGCCGCGGCCGCTGCCGCGGGCCGCTCCAGGAGGGGGAGTTCGGTGAAGAGGATCGACAGATTCACATCGAAGCGCAGCTCCGGAAGACCCATCGGGGATTCTCGCTTCCGTATTGCGGAATTTGAATTCTGCTCAATGGAAGCGTGCATGCGGGCCGGGAAGGCTGTCAAGGGCAGCCGCGGAGCTACCGTGTGCCCATGCTGCGATTGCGAGTGGAGTTCACGACCGAGCCCTTCGACCTCGACGAGGCGCCGCCCCACGCGGTGGCCGCCCGCGAGGTCGTCCAGGACGCCGACCTGGACGCCGTGGACGTCGGCCCGTTCGGCACCACGGCGGAGGGCCGCGCCGAGGTGGTGCTCGCCACCGTGGACGAGGTGCTCCGCGAGTCGCTGCGCGCCGGTGCGACACGGGTGTCCTTGCAGCTCAACGTGGTCGGGGAGGACGGTTCGTGACCGCCGCGGACGACGCCTTCCGCGCCGCGGTCCAGCCGCTCGTCGACGCCATGGGCGGCGAGATGATCGACCCGGAACGCGCCCGGGGCGACGACGTGCTGCTGTCCTGGGAGGGGCGCGCGGTCGTCGCCGTACGCCTGCCGCACCTCTCCGACTCCCTCGACCACATCCTCGCCGACCTCGAACGCCGGCACGGCCTGCCGCTGGCCGAACTCGACCGCAGGACCAAGCAGTCGGTCGTACGGGGCCTGGAGGCGCGCGGCGCCTTCTCCGTGCGGCACGGCGTGGAGACCGTGGCATCGGCGCTGGGCGTGAGCCGCTTCACCGTCTACAACTACCTGAATCGGGAGAACCCCTCCCGAGGTGAGGGGCGTCGCGCGGATTGACGGGCCGCGGGATTCAACAAACTGTTGACGTCGTGTTCTTCGAGGCGTTAGCTATGCGCAGTCCTTCCACGCCCACCGACGAGCGGCCACGGAGGCACCCGTGACTTCGAGTCCGACGCCGGGGCTCACCCGGTTCAACGAGGTGGCGGACAGCGCGGCCCGCGCCGCGCTCCGCGAGATCTGCGCGAGCCGGACGTGGGCGAGCGCCCTGCTCGCCCGCCGGCCCTACCCCGACACCGCCGCCCTGTGCGCCGCCGGCGACACCGCCATGGCCGCCCTGACACCGGCCGACCTCGCCGAGGCGATGGCCGGCCACCCGCCCATCGGCCGCCCCACCCCGGGCGACGCCGTGTCCGCCCGCGAACAGCGGGGCATGGCGGACGCGCCCGCGGCCCTCCGGGCCGAGATGCTCGCGCGGAACCTCGCCTACCAGGAGAAGTTCGGGCACGTCTTCCTGATCTGCGCCACCGGCCTCACCGCCGGACAGCTGTACGACGCGATCCGTAACCGGATCGACAACACGCCGGAACGCGAGCGGGAGATCGTGCGCACAGAGCTCGGCAAGATCAATCGCATCCGGCTGACACGGCTCGCGGAAGGGCCGCGGGAGGCGATCGCCGTGCCCGGGCCCGACGACGGAGGAGCGCCACCATGAGCAGCGGTACGACCCCCACGACCGTGTCCACCCACATCCTGGACACCACCATCGGCCGCCCGGCCCAGGGCGTCACCGTCGAACTGGCCGTACGGGAGAAGCGGGAGAAGGGCGACGGCCCGTGGGAGCCCGCCGGCACCTCGACCACCGACGCGGACGGCCGCTGCAAGGACTTCCCCCCACTGCCCCCCGGCACCACCCAGGCGCGGCTGCTCTTCGCCGTCGAGCCCTATCTCTCCCTCTCCCGCGAGCCCTCCCACGAGCCTTCTGGTGAGCCCTCAGGTGAGCCATCCCACGAGCAGGCCCGGGGCATGGCCTTCTTCCCGGAAGTGGCGATCGCCTTCGCCGTCACACCGGGCGAGCACTATCACGTACCGCTGCTGCTCAACCCGTTCGGCTATTCCGTTTACCGAGGGAGCTAGCGACCCCCATGCCCATCCTTGGCCAGAACCAGTACGGCAAAGCCGAGACGCGCGTCCTGAAGGTCACCCGTGACGGGGACACCCACCACATCAAGGACCTCAACGTCTCGGTCGCGCTCTCCGGTGACATGGAAGACGTCCACCTCTCGGGCTCCAACTCCCGGGTCCTGACCACCGATGCCACCAAGAACACCGTCTTCGCCTTCGCCAAGGAGCGCGGCATAGCCTCGGCCGAGGCGTTCGGAGTCCACCTGGCCCGGCACTTCGTCGTCAGCCAGCCGGCCGTCAGGACCGCGCGCATCAGGCTGGAGGAGTACACCTGGGAGCGCATGGAGACCCGGGGGGAGCGGCGGCACTCCTTCGTCCGCGCGAACCAGGAGACCCGCACCGCGCAGATCACCTTCGACGGCCGCGCGTGGCAGGTGATATCCGGGCTCAAGGACCTCGTGGTGCTCAACACCACCGACTCCGAGTTCCACGGCTACGTCAAGGACCGCTACACCACGCTCCAGGAGACCCGTGACCGGATCCTCGCCACGCAGGTCCACGCCCGCTGGCGGCACGCCCGGTTCGACGACACGGTGAGATCCCCGGACTGGAACGGCAGTTACACGGCCACCCGGGAACACCTGCTGACCGCGTTCGCCGCGACGTACTCCTACTCCCTGCAGCAGACGCTCTTCCAGATGGGCTCGCGGGTCATCGACCGCCGCCCCGAGATCGACGAGATCCGCCTCTCGCTCCCGAACAAGCACCACTTCCTGGTGGACCTCGAACCGTTCGGCCTCAAGAACGACAACGAGGTCTACTTCGCGGCCGACCGCCCGTACGGCCTCATCGAGGCCACCGTCCTGCGTGAGGGCGCCGAGGCCGCCATCCCGGTGGACCTGACGAACCTCCCGTGACCCGACTGCGAGGAATCACCGTGGCCGCACCACCGCAAGCACCGCACGCACCCGAGCGGATCGTCATCGAGAACTGCGCCGTCGCCACCGTCGACGCCCAGGACACGGAGCACCCGAGCGGCCACGTCGTCGTCGCCGGGAACAGGATCGAGTCCGTGGGACCGGGCCCGGCCCCCGCGGGCCTGACCGGAGTCGTCCGCCGCGTCGACGGCACCGGACACCTCGTCACCCCCGGCCTCGTCAACACCCACCACCACTTCTACCAGTGGCTCACCCGCGGCCTCGCCCAGGACTCCGCGCTCTTCGACTGGCTCGTCGCCCTCTACCCCACCTGGGCGCGGATCGACGAAGAGATGGTGTACGCCGCCGCGCGGGGCTCCCTCGCGATGATGGTCCGCGGTGGCGTCACCACCGCCATGGACCACCACTACGTCTTCCCCCGCGGTTCCGGCGACCTCCTCGGCGCCGAGATCCGGGCCGCGCGCGAGATGGGCATGCGGTTCAGCCCCACCCGCGGCTCGATGGACCGCGGGAAGTCCGACGGCGGCCTGCCCCCCGACTTCGCGGTCGAGACCACCGAGGCCGCGCTGATCGCGACCGAGGAGGCCATCGACACCTATCACGACCCGGCCTTCGACTCGATGCTGAGGATCGGCGTCGCCCCCTGCTCGCCCTTCTCCGTCTCCACCGAACTGCTCCGTGAGGCGGCCGTGCTGGCCCGCCGCAAGGGTGTGCGCCTGCACACCCACGGCTCGGAGACGGTGGAGGAGGAGCAGTTCTGCAAGGAGCTGTTCGGCATGGGGCCCACCGACTACTTCGAGTCCACCGGCTGGCTCGGTGACGACGTGTGGATGGCCCACTGCGTCCACATGAACGACACCGACATCGCGGCCTTCGCCCGCACCGGCACGGGCGTGGGCCACTGCCCCTCCTCCAACGCCCGGATCGCGGCCGGCACGGCCCGCGTCCCCGACCTGCTGCGGGCCGGCGTCCCCGTCGGCCTGGGCGTCGACGGCACCGCGTCCAACGAGTCCGGGGAACTGCACACCGAGCTCCGCAACGCCCTGCTGATCCACCGGCTCGCGGGCGGCGCGGCCGCGCTGAATGTCCGTCAGACGCTGCGGATGGGCACGTACGGCGGCGCCCAAGTCCTGGGCCGGGCGGCCGAGATCGGGTCCCTGGAGCCGGGCAAGCTCGCCGACCTCGTGCTCTGGAAGCTCGACGGCCTCGGGCACTCGACCATCGCCGACCCCGTCGCCGCCCTGGTGCTCGGCGCGGCCGCGCCCGTGACCCTGTCCCTGATCAACGGCCGGGCGGTCGTCGAGGACGGCAGACCGACCACCGTCGACGAGGACGCCGTCGCCCGTGGCGCCCGCGACGCGTCCCGCCGCCTGGCGCACATCGCGGCAGGCGGCTGACGCCCCTTGTTCCGGCCCGGCCTGACCCGGCACGGGCCGGCCCGGGACCCGGCGGAGGGGGACGGCCCTCGGCCGGGCCCGTGGACCTCCGGGTCCCACGGGCGGCGGACCGGGGTGCCCGCACGACGGCGCCCCGGTCCGTTCCCGCTCTCTCGTCACCCCCTTCTTCCTTGCAGCGCCGCCTCCCTGAAGCCGTGTCACATCGGCGACACGAAAATCGACAGGAGGAACCGCCGTGGCCACAGTGCCCAGGTTCACCGAGCGAAGCACCGAGCCGGCCGCAGCGGGCGGCGAAAGCGCCGATGTCCACCCGGTGGACCGGCTCCTGCCACCGGGGAAGCTGCTGGCCGGCGGCTTCCAGCACGTCGCGGCGAGCTACGCGGGCGTGGTCGCGCCGCCCCTCGTCCTGGGCGCGACCCTCGGACTCTCCCCGCTGGAGATCACGTTCCTGGTGAGCGCCGCGCTCTTCACGGCGGGCATCGCGACCCTGCTCCAGACGATCGGGTTCTGGAAGGTCGGGGCCCGGCTGCCGTTCGTCAACGGCGTCTCCTTCGCGGGCGTCGCCCCCATGGTGGCCGTCGCGAACGCCCAGCCCCACAAGGGGGACGCCCTGCCGGTCATCTACGGCGCGGTGATCGTGGCCGGGGTCCTCGGCTTCCTCCTGGCCCCGTACTTCTGCAAACTCGTCCGCTTCTTCCCGCCCGTCGTCAGCGGCACCGTCATCACCCTGATCGGCATCACGCTGCTGCCGGTCGCCTTCGAGTGGATCCAGGGCGGCCAGACGGCACGGCCCGCGTCGCTCACCGACCTCGGGCTGGCGGGAGCGACGCTCGCCGTCGTCCTCGGGCTGCGCAGGCTGCTGCGCGGCTTCCTCCAGCAGATCGCGGTCCTCCTCGGCCTGGTCGCGGGCACCCTGATCGCCATCCCGTTCGGCGCCGTCGACATCGGGCCCGCCGAGCACGCCCGGATCGTCGGCTTCCCCAGTCCCTTCCACTTCGGCGCCCCGCACTTCGCGGTCTCCGCGATCGTGTCGATGTGCGTGCTCATGCTGGTCTGTATGACCGAGAGCACCGCCGACATGCTCGCCCTCGGCGAGGTCGTCGGCCGTGAGGCGGACGAGAAGGTCATCGCGCGCGGCCTGCGCGCGGACACCCTCGGCACCGCCGTCAGCCCGCTCTTCAACGGCTTCGCCAACAGCGCCTTCGCCCAGAACATCGGCCTCGTCGCCATCACCCGCGTCCGCAGCCGCTTCGTCGTCGCGGCGTGCGGGGTGATGTTCGTACTCCTCGGCCTGAGCCCGGTCTTCGCCTCCCTCATCGCCGTCGCCCCCCGCCCGGTCCTCGGCGGCGCGGGCATCGTCCTCTTCGGCAGCGTGGCGGCGAGCGGCGTGAACGTCCTCCTCAAGGCGGGCCTGGACCGCGGCGACAACATGCTGATCGCGGCGACGTCCCTGGGCCTGGGGCTGATCCCGGTGGTCTCCCACACGTTCTACGACAACGCGGCGATCCCCCAGACCCTGAAGATCATCCTGGACTCGGGGGTGAGCGCGGGGTGCATCTCGGCGGTGGCGCTCAATCTGCTCTTCAATCACGTGGGGCGGCGGGGGGCCGGGAGCGGCGGCGAGTGATCACCTGTCCTTCAGTGAACCGTTTCCAGTAGGACTCCGGCGGCCGACCGACGAATCGTCATCGGCCAAGGCGGACCGTCGGGCCGGAATCAGAAGGCGGGCGCCCTCGGCACGCAGGGAGCCGCCGGGGCTGAGGGGTCCAGGGCCTGTTCGACCAGTCCGATCGCACGCGGGCTGTACGTCATGCTCAGATGGGCGGAGAAGTCGACGAAGCAGCCGTCCTGCAAGGTGATGTTCTGCACCGTCGCTCCGGGGCCCGCCGTCATGAACGTGCTCTGCCAGGGGGTGGTGATCTCGTCGTACTTCGTGGCGATCACGGTGTAGTCGACCCCGGGAACCGTGTCGCCGTCGGCGTTGAGCTCCTTGATGAAGTCGGACTTCTCGTACTGCTGGACGCCCGCCTTCCCTAGGGGCTTCGCCCCGGGCTCCAGTATGTGGAGCTTGTCGGCGAGTGTCTCGATGCCGCTCATGGTGGTGCCGTGGTTGGTCGCGCCGAGTTGGATGATCTTCTTGACCTTGTTCTTCGAGGGGTCGCTCGTGTTCGCGCCGCCGTCGGCCTTGAGATACCAGCGGGACAGAGTCCCGCCCTGGGAGTGGCCGACAAGGTCCACCTGGCCGGAGCCGCTGGCGGCGAGCACCTTGTCCACGAAGGCGGCCAGCTCCTTGGAGGACTTCTTGATGTCTCCGTAACCCTTGACGGTGGGGGCGAGAGCCACTCCGGCGTCGTCGGTGTCGCCGTAGTCGAGGGCGTAGACGCAGTAGCCCTGGGCCTTCAACTCGGGGGACATCCGGGCCCAGTTGTTGTAGCGGTTCTCGTAGGTGCCGTGTACGAGGACGACCGGACGCGGGTGGGCGGCGCCGGGTCGGCAGCTCCAGTCATTGGCGCCCGGCGGATCGATGTCGAGGCGGAGAATGGAATAGACCATGGCGGGAAGGAAATTGTCCTGCCAAGGGCCGGTCTCCGCTGCCGCGGGCGGGGAGGTGGCCAAGACCGTAGCCGCGGCGGCGGCACAGACGGCGGTGACGTATCTGGGTATGTGCAAGACGGCTCCCGAGGAGTGCGGAACTTGGGCAACGCGCGATGATTCCCATGAGTGCCGGCCGAGGAGGGAGCCAAGGGTGACCTCGTCCGACGTCCCCCGTCGAATGATGCACCGTCAGGTCCCGGCCCCGGTACCGCCCGAGGAGGAGCCGGGACCGTCGGCCGCGTGTCCCCGGGTGGCCTTCCGGGCCCTCAGTATGCACGTGAGACGGAAGGTTCTGAAGGGAGGAAGCACAAGCCTCGCATGGGGTAGGGCGCGGTTCCGGCCTGGGCAAGGTGCGCCGGGTCGTCGAGCGCGCCGGCCTCCACCAGGTCCTCCTCGCGCTCCCCTGCGGCGTCATCCGCCTCCGGTGTCTCCGGACGGCATGCTGGAACGACCGGAAAGCCAGTCGATGAACGCGATTGCCGCATCTGCCGCGTTGTTGTGAGCGGTGGCGAGAGCCTTGACGCTGGCGTCCGTGGCCTGCTCTTTCACGGTGGTGTCGCAGGCGGTGGCGAAGATCCGGAAGCGCTTGATCGTTTCGCGCCAATGCTGCTGCCCGGCAGCGACGGGCACAGGGAAGAACGCGTCAGCGCTGCGTGTCGCCCGCGCGAGTTCGGCACAGGTCGGAGGCACCTGCGCATTGAAGACCGTCAGGGCGGCGGCCTCGTCCGGGGCATGACTTGCGGTGCGAAACGCCTTGTAGAAGGTGTCCTCCGCGGAGACCAGGCTTCCCGCCGCATCCTGGCCTCCGACGGCCTTCCACGCAGTGACCTGTATCGCAGCGATCGCCGTCGGCGCGTCACCAGCCTTGGAAACGGCGGGTCGGGGGCCGTTGGGCGCCGTGGCGGCGACGGCATGGTCGGCGGGGTTCCGCGGTGAGTGGCGATACGTACTCGCGATCGCCGCGACGGCCACGGCTGCGCCAACAGCAGTCGCGACGCGCCAGCGTGCACGGCCGCGCGCTGCCCCGCCGCCCGCGGTGTCGGCCGGGTGTTCCGGTGGTACGGGGCCGCGGCGGAGCGAGCGGGCGGCGACGACGGCGGCAGCGGCCAGCGCGGCGATGAGGACAGCCAGGCAGAGCGCGTCGCCCACGACCATCAGGAGACCGTTGTTGAGCGACTGGGCCGGCCGCACGGCGCACTGCGTCGACTGGACGTTCAGCGGGCCGAGGCAGCCGTCCACGGCCGCCAGGACGCAGTGGAACACGAGGCCGATCATGGCTGCGACAGCGCCGGCGATCAGCGCTGTCAGCAGTGCGAAGCGTTGCGGGGCCTGCCACGCGACCACGACGGACGTCAGGATGGCCGCGCCGCAGATCGCGATGATCACCCAGGTGATGAAGCGCATCTCGTACGCCCCCCATGCCGTGGTGAAGAACGCGCGCTGGGTGCCGGTGTACGCCCGTACGGCGAGCAGGCCCACGCAGCCGGCGAGGCCGCCGGCCAGACCGGCCCGCAGGATCCTGTCCGTACGGGGCAGGTGTGAGGACAGCGGTGCCCGTCCGGCGCGTGCGGGCAGCGCCCGCGTGAGCCATGGCGCGGCGCGCGTCGGCGGGTGTCCGGCCCAGGCCAGCATCGGCAGGAGCCAGAGCAGGGGCGCCGCCCACCACAGCCCGCCGAGCGAATTGTCGAAGATCCCGGGCAGGGCGATGAGGACCGTGGCGATCTGAAGAATCTGGTCCGGGTGAGCTGTGGGCAGGCCGCGCAGGCCGATCGTGTCGAGTTGGCTGACCGCCGACCAGGGCCAGCCGTTGGGTATCAGGAAGCCTTCGTCGTTCCACCAGATCAGGGCGAGGGCCAGGACGAGCCAGAACGCGAGGATCCCGGCGGCCATCGTGGGACGCAGCGACCGTCCTTGCGCCATTCTGATCCGGAGTTCGGCGTACTGAGTGGTCCAGACGGTCAGGATCACGGCCACCGCGACGAAGATCAGCAGAGCTTCGGGGTGATCGGGCATCCAATGGGTGCCGGTGACTTCCAGGTCGGTCAACTCGCATACGGCGAGTCCCGTGCCGAGCCCCAGCCCCGCGCGCCAGCCGGACGGCACCCGCCCTCCGGTGAGTACCGCGTGCAGTACCACGCGCCAGAGAGCCACGACGGTGATGGCGGCGATCAGGCCCGCGAGCAGCAACGCCGGTACGCCATCGGACCAGTTGTGCAATGAGTCGGTGAAACCCAGGGAGTAGTTCCACAGCTGGGTCGAAACGATGTCGGATGTGGCCCCGGTGATGAACAGTGGCAAGGCGCCCAGGGCGAAGAGGGCGGACGGGTCGGTCAGCGATCGGTTCCGCAGCGTCCATGACGGGTGTGTGCGCCACAGTTCCCGAAAGCCGGCCCAAGCCCGGGCGCGGCGGCTCTGGTTGTGGGCACGCCCGGTCCCATGCGACAGCCAGGCTTCCGGATCCGCGCCCCAGCGGGCGGCAGCGAGGTCGGCGTAGAGCTCCCGGCTGCGCAGGATGTCCGCGCGGGCGAGATAGACCAGCACGACAATGAGCACTGCCTGGGCCGCGCTGAGCGTGCCGACGGCCGTGTACCCCATGGACGTCGGTGCCACGTCGTCCGGGATCGCGCCGCGGATGAGCAGGGCGGTTCGGGGCAGTAGCACGACCACCAGGAAGACGCGCCACAGCGCGACCGTGGCGTAGGTGACGGGGATGTCGCCGTTGTGGATGTGGGCCAGTTCATGGAGGACCACGGCGCGGAACCGGTCCGGCTCCGTCGAGAGTTTGACGAGCAGACCACCATTGAGGCGGACGGTCGCCCGCTTCCGTGTGCCGAAGACGACGGCACTTGCCGTCGTCGCTCTCGGATCGACCACGATGCGTGGCGGGTGCGCGGCGAGTCCGGCGGTAGCGACCAGTTCGTCCAATACGGGGCGCAGCGTGCCGTTCACGTCTGCTTCGCCGAGCGGGACGACCCGCGATTTCCGGCCCTTCCATACAGGTAGCAGTCGGTACAGCCCATACGCGGCAGCTACCAGTACTGCCGTGGCGGCGAGAGGGAGCCAGTAGGGCATGTGCGTTTCCGATGCCGTGCAGGCCGTCATGGTTCGGTCGTGTTTGCTGGAAATCATGAAGGCCATCTGGGACTGATAGCTGGCGGCCGGGTTGTACCCATCCGCCAGCGCGCAGTCGAGCCAGCGTCCGTTGCCGATGTGGAACAGAGCGTCGAAAATGCCCTGCGTCATCGTCACGCTGCCGGCCACGAACAGGAGAAGCAGCAGCACGAACCGTAATGTTGTGCCGGCGTTGAGAGTTCGCTCGTCGAGGGCAGTGGATCCCTTTGACCTTCGGCCGTCGACCGCGCTCCGCGTCGTCACGAGGCGTCCCCGTCCGGGGCGTCGCCATGTGTGTCCTCACCCGAGGTTCCCAGGGAAAGGCGGCCGACGACGGCATCGGCCAGTACCGTTGCCCGGTCCGGCTCCATTCCGCTCTGCCGGGCCAGTTCCAGGACCCGGCGGTGCACCTCGGCCAGTTCCCTGTCCCCGAAGCTGGGCAGTGGCGCGTCCGGCCTGTTGCGCCTGAGCTTGCCCCGGACAGTGGAGCGGATGCGCCCCACCAGGCTGTCGGCCGCCGAGCTCGCCATCCGGTTGGCGACCTCCTGCACCGCCGTCCACACGATGGGGGCCGTAAGGACGACCATCTCGTCGAGCCCGAATCCGAGGAAGTCGCGGCCTCTCGGGCCTTTCGGGCCGCGAGTGAATCTTCGGCCTGTTCCGGCTCTTCGGCCTGTTCCGGCTCTTCGGCCTGTTCCGGCCCCGTCAAGGCGGCCCAGAGCCGCGATGAGCGGCAACTCCTCCGGCGCGGTCTTGACGGCGACGTCGCGCACCACTTCACGCAGCGTATCGCCGGGAAGCGGGGGAAGACCTTGAGCGGTCGGCCTTTCCATGTCGTCCATGCGAACCCACCCCTGCGCGACGTCGTTGTCGGATCGCCACAGACGCTAGTGCTCAGGTCGTACGTGTGATGTCTCTTTGCCTGATCGCGTTGTGGTCCGGGAGGCCGATGCGGTCATGAATTGGATGGTATGCGGGTGGAGTTGGATGATGGAGAGGCTCATGCCTCGGCATGCGGAACCGCACGTCGACAGGGCACCGCCGGCCCTGAGGGCGCGTCCGGCTCGGCCGGCCGGGGCGCTCATGGTGTGCGTCGGTGGTCACCGGGTGAAAGCCTCGGCCTTCGGCGGGTTGGGAACGCCGGGCGCGCCGTCGGGTGTGGGCGGCTCGCCCGGGGGTTTGTCTCCACCGTCGTCCGACAAGGTCGCGCTCTCGCTGCGCTGGGTGGCGTGTTCCGCTTCGTAATGGCGTGCCATCCGCACTCGGACGGCCTGCTCTTCGGCGGGGTCGGGCGCGCACTGTGCTGTGCGGAGTGCGATGTTGAGGTGCAGGCATTCGGTGCATGTGGACTGCGGCCTACGAGAAGGGGTGCGCGGCACGGGGACGACGCCCCAAGGAGGCAGGGGGACGATCATCATGCGAGCCGCTCCTTGTGCGTCGGCTCCGGCGCTGCGGCCGAAGTGTCGGCGACCGGCCGCAGGGCGGCGGCGTCAGGCTGACCCTTACCGGCCCGGTGCCGGGAGCACTCGCAGGGTGGGTACGCCATGGACCCGGTGGAGGGGTCCGGCCCGTCCGGCGACTCTCCCAGGGTCCGACTCACCATGAGCGCGCCGCCGGTGCCGTGTTCGGCGATCATTCGGGCCGGTCGTGCCCGTGCTTCGCTTGTCATCCTGTCGCGCCTGCTCTCTCTTCCTGGCTTGCGGGCAAACCTAGGAAGCGGAGCTGCGGTTGTCTGTGGCACTTCGGCTATCCGCCGGACGGAAGTGCCCTGAGTGATCGTTCAGAACGGCAGTCCCACCACGTCGGCCATGGCTCGCATCTCGGCCGTCAATGTGCGTCGACCCTTGATCACCCGTCCGAGGATCACGCGGGCGTACCGTTGGTTCGGCAGCCACTCCGGGCTGTCGTTGTTGATCTGCCCGAGCTTCCCGAACGCTTCGGCGTACTGGCCTGTTTTGGCATAGGCGTCGGCGACATCCAAAAGGTGCCGGTTGCGATTATTGGACGTCGGCTTGAGCCCCTTGGCGGGGATTGCCTCGGCCAGTCTGAGAACCACGTCAGGCCTGTCCGCGACACTTGCGTTCTCCGCCCTCTTGAGGGCCACCGTCGTGGGTCCGAACGTCCTCAAGAAGTCGTTCTCCGGGGAGAATTCCCTGCCGAGCGCGACAGCTGCCGCTTTGGCGAACCTGAGAGCGTCGGCGGCGTCCCCAGGCTGGGAGTTGCGGACGGCTGCGGCAGATACCCGAAGGAGCATCCACCCCCACGTGCTCAATTCCGCCGGAGTCGCACGGGAAATCTTGGGTTCTGTCTCGTCCGCCCACTTCACGGCCAAGTCGTACGCCCTGCTCAACTCGCCCTGGCGCAGGAGCAGCCAGCACTGCGTGTTGACCGTGGCAGCGGCTTCCATGCGGTCTGCCGCATCGTCCAGAGCGCGCTCCAAGGCCGTCTCAGCGGCACTGAACTGCCGCGTCTGGACCATGAGCCACCCCGCGAGCTGCAAAAGCCGCACCCGGATGGCCCTGCCCTCCGGCCCCAGCGCGTCGGCTTCCTGGAGCAGTCGCGGCAGCAGCACGGACAGCGCGCCGTACTCGTCACCCGAGAAAAGCGGCGAGATCTCCTGGGCGGCGATGCGCACCCCCGCGACGGTGGGTGGTTCGTCGTCCGCCCAGACCGTCAGCGGCGGTCGTTCAATGGCGTTCCGGACCTCTGTCCATTGATCTACCGTCGCTGTGCTCGGGTCTTCCTCGTGTGGTCCTGCGGCCAGGCGCATGGTCGGTACGCGGAGTGCTGCGGCGAGCATCCTCAGTGTCTCCAGCCGCGCGCCTTCCCGATCGCCTTGTTCGAGCTTCCGGATGGTCGAAAGCGAAACCCCCGATGCGGCGGCCAACTCCCTTTGTGACAAACCCCTACGCTTACGAACGGTCTTCACGTTCTCGCCAGCGTTGCCCATGTCACGAGAGTACGCCGCAAGGTGTGAGTGAGGGAATCATGAGGCTAGGGATCACCGGACACCGCGGCCTGCCCATCGAAGTGGAGCGACGTGTGCGCGCGGCCCTCGTCGATGTCGTCAAGGCGTTCGCCCCCGTGGACCTTGTAGGGGCGAGCTGCATCGCGGACGGGCCGGACGCCTGGTTCGCTCAAGCCGTGCTGGACCACGGTGGCCGGGTCGAGGTCATCGTGCCTGCTGAGGAGTATCGGGCCGGCTTGCCGGAGTGGCACCACGAGACGTACGACGAACTCCTGCGCCGTGCCTCGGAGGTTCACCACACAGGGTTCACCGAATCCAACTCGCAGGCAGTCCGCAAGGTCTGGCCCGAGGTGGAGGTCATCTGTGCCTCGGCGTCACTGGAGTTCGACGACTACGTGAAAACGATCGGCGACGAGAAGCTCGTTGTCGACCAGCTCGTCGGCGATCTGCAGCGGGTGATCGAGTATCCCAAGCTCGGCTTCGCCATCGAGCAGGACGTCCCGGAGGACGTGCATGCCGCCTACCGATCCCTCCTCGAGGACGGCTTCGACAGCCGCCTCCTCCACCTCTGAACCGCCGCCGGGTGGGCGGTGTGCCATCCACCAGCCCAACCTCTTCCCCCGGCTCTCGACGCTGGCGAACTGTTCACGGCGGACTGCTGGGTCGTCCCAGCTGAACCACCCCGCGCCGGCCCCCCCACCCCAGAAACCCCCAGACACACCCGCCCCCGGCCACCACCCCACCCGCCAACCCGGGCAAAATAGGTGAAATCATCACCCCCGGAGAGGCCCCCGTGGATCAGTCAGCCGAGAACCCCGCCTCCACGGCCGTGCCCCCGGGCCGGCGGAGATTCGTCTTTCCCAGTGCTCTCACCGTCCTGGCCGTTGTCACGGTCGTCGTCTGGGCCCTCACCTTCGTGATCCCCTCCGGCAGCTACCGCCGCGACGGCACCGGCAGGCCCCTCCAGGGCACGTACCACCACGAGGCCGCGCCCGGGGACTTCGTGCACCGGCTCGGGGATCTCTTCCTCTCCCCGGTCAACGGCCTCTACGGCATTCGCGACAGCGGGACCGGGCAGGTCGCCCCGGACGCGGTCGGCGCGCTCTACGGCAGCGCCGGGGTCTTCCTCTTCGTGCTGGCCATCGGCGCGTTCATCACCGTCGTCTTCGCCACCGGCGCCCTGGACCGCGGTATCGAACGGCTCGCCCACCGGCTGCGCGAGCGCGGGGCCCTGCTGATCGCCGGTGTGATGGCGGTCTTCTCGCTGCTCGGCACGGTCGAGGGCTTCGCGGAGGAGACCCTCGGCTTCTACGGCCTGATCGTGCCGCTGATGCTGGCCCTCGGCTACGACCGCATGGTCGCCACCGGCGCCATCATCCTCGGCGCGGGCGTCGGCGTGCTGGCCTCGACCGTCAACCCCTTCGCCACCGGCGTCGCCTCCTCGGCCGCCGACGTCTCGCTCGGCGACGGCATCGTGCTGCGCTTCACGATGTGGATCGTGCTCACCGCGGTGACCATCGGCTACGTCCTGCGGTACGCGCACAAGGTGCGTACGGACCCGGCCCGCTCCCTGGTCGGCTTCCTGCCGGGGGACCGCGAGCTGGCGGCGGAGGCCGAGGAGCCGCCCGAGCTGACGGGACTGCAGAAGGGCGTGCTCGCCGCGGTGACCGTGGTCTTCGCCTTCATGATCTTCTCGGTGATCCCGTGGGCGAGCGCGCTCACAGGGAAGGCCGACGCGACACCGTACGGCTGGGAACTCGGCTGGTCCTTTGCCCAGTTGGCGGCCCTCTTCCTCGTCGCGGCCGTGCTCATCGGGGTCGTGGCCCGGCTGGGCGAGCAGGAGCTGAGCGCGCGGGTCGTCCAGGGAGCGGGCGACTTCATCGCCCCCGCGCTGACCATCGTGCTCGCCCGCGGCGTCACAGTGATCATGAACAACGCGCGCATCACGGACACCGTCCTGCACTCCATCGAAGGCGCGGTCTCCGGGACCCCGGCGGCGCTCTTCGGGATCATGGTCTACATCGTCAACCTGCCCCTGGCGTTCCTCATCCCCTCGACCTCCGGCCACGCCACCCTCGCGATGCCCATCCTGGCCCCGCTCGCCGACTTCGCGGGCGTCGCGCGCTCGGTGGTGGTCACCGCCTGGGGAGCGGCGAGCGGAGTGATGAACCTCTGGGTGCCGACCACCGCCGTCATCATGGGCGGCGTCGCCCTGGCGAAGGTCGGCTACGACAAGTACCTGCGCTTCGTCTGGCCGCTGCTGCTCCTCCTGTCCGTCCTCATCTGCGCCTTCGTGGCCCTGGGCGCGGTCGCCGGCTGAGGGTTCCGCGCACCGGCGCTCACAGCCGGATGTCCTGCCCGTCCGCGGCCACCTCCACGAGCGCCGCCGCCAGCGCGGAACGCTCCCGCGAGGCCGGGTCCGCCGCCGGGTTGGTGTTGTTGAGATGGGTGTAGAGACAGCGCACGCCCGTGCGGCCGCGCAGCCGGACGAGCGTCCCGCCGGGACCGCTGATGGGGAGGTGGCCCATCGCGCGGGCCCCCGGGCCGTGACCCGTCCTCCGCTCCATCTCGTCCTCGCTCCAGAAGGTGCCGTCGAGGATCACGCACCCCGCCCCGGCCAGGGCGGCCTCCAGCCCCCGGGGCCACCGGGCGAGCGACGGGGCGTAGACGGCGGCCGCGCCCGTCACGGTGTCGTCGAAGCGATAGGCCACCACCCACGGCCCGGCCAGGGCGGAGCCCGCCGCGTAGCGCGGCCGCTTGTCGCTCACGGGGATCGCGGTGACGCGCAACCGGCCGTCATCCAGGGCCAGTCCACCGACGAGCGGCCGCCAACGGGCCGCGCCGTACGGGGCGAGCAGGCCGCGCAGCGGGAAGTCCTCGGCGAGGGAAGCGGTCACGGCCGCCGGGGCGAAGAGGTCGAGCGCCGCGCCCTCGCGCAGCGCCAGCAGCCCGGCCGTGTGGTCGAGCTCGCCGTCGGTGAGGAGCACGCCGCGCAGCGGGGTGTGCCGGGTGCCGGGCGGAGGGGAGAGCTCGGGGGTGGCGAGGATCTGCGCCCGGATGTCGGGGGAGGCGTTGACGAGATACCAGGCGCCGGGCGAGGCGCTCACCGCCAGGCACTCCTGGGTCCGCCACACCGCGGGGCCCCCGGCCCGTGCCCGGGTGCAGCCGGGGCAGGCGCAGTTCCACTGCGGCAGCCCACCGCCCGCCGCGGTGCCCAGAACACGCAGCCTCATCGCCGGCCCCTCTCCCGTCAGCCCAGCAGCCCGTACACCTGGAGCACACCGGAGAACGTCGGCACGTACACCCTGCCGCCCGCGACCGTCGGCGGCGCGAACTTCGCGAACAGGCCCACGTCGTCGCGGGCCGCGTTCATCTTGCTGTTCCACACCTCCTGGGTGAGGTCGGTGGCCCGGTAGGCGCGGAAGACACCCTCGACCACGGCCTGGTTGGCGTTGTCGCGGTACGGATGCGTCGCCCACACCAGGCCCGTCGCCGGGTCGTCGCCGTCGGCGGAGACGGACAGGAACCCGCCGGGCATCCCGGGCGAACCGCCCGGCACGCTCTTGGGATCGGTCGTGGTGCTCGTCGACACGGGCGCCGTCTGGAGCGTGCCGCCGGTGAAGCGGTAGGCGCGCAGGAAGGCGTTCTCCGGCCATACGTACACCCAGGGCCCGCCGCCGCCCCGGAAGTTCCAGTGCACCGCGCCGCCGTGGATGTGATGGGTGTCGAGGTCCGGTGTCACCACATAGAAGCTCTGCACGATCTGGCTGTCCGAACCGGCCTGGAAGCGGCCCATGTTGCCGGTGTCCAGCAGATAGAACTTGCCCTCCTTGCCGCCGCCCAGCAACAGCCGGGTGCCCGGGATCAGCAGCGGCCCGGCGGAGCCCAGGTCGGCGTCGGCGGCGTCCAGGGCCGCGTTGTTGAAGGGCGAGAACCAGTCCGCGAGCCTGAGGTCGGGGGTCAGCTGGACGACGGCGTCACCGAGCTCCGAGCCGTCCGGGCGGAAACCTCCGTTCCCCGTCATGAAGTACAGGTTTCCCCGGTCGTCGACCCCGAGCCCCTGGCCCGCCTGCCAGATCCCGCCCCGCCGGGTGCCGGGCGTGGTCACGTACACCCCCGTGCGCCGGAGGTCGCTCGCGTCGAAGCCGAACACCCAGCCGTGGTATGGGTCCTGGTCGCCGTAGGCGGCGAACGCGACGTACACCCGGCCGCCCGCCAGGGTGAGCGCGGCGCGCTGGATCTGCCGGTTGCTGGTGAAGGTCAGCATCCCCTGGGCGCTGCCGTCACCCGTGCCGGGCACGGTCGCGGTGATCCGCACCGGCCCGCCGAGCGCCTCCCGGCCGGTGGAGAGGTCCAGCGCGTGCAGGGTGTGGTGGTACGCGCCCTGCTCCTTGGTGAAGGCGACGACATGCAGGACGTGCCGCTCCACATCGATGACCGGCGTGCTGAGCACCCCCACCTCGACCGCGATGTCGCGGTAGCCCCGCGGCCCCACGTTGGCGTCGGGCAGAGTGACCGAGGGGCCGAGGGAGGCGTGCCACAGCGGCGCGGAGGCCGCAGGGTCGTCGGCGTCGAAGGCGTAGACGCTGTTGTGCATCGTCGCCGTGAAGACGACATTGCGCACCCCGTGGCCCTCGACGGGGCAGCGGGCGAGATAGAGGGGCTGGGCGTAGATCTGCCCGTCCACCGCGCGGCTGAACAGCTTGCCGAAGGTGGCCGGGCGGACGTTTCCCGGATGGAGGGCCGTCTCCAGCAGGTTGGCGCCCGTGCGGCGGTTGTCGTTGTGCTGGGTCGTGACCGACAGCCCGGCCGGTGGCAGCGGATTCATGGCGTTGTCTCCCTGCGGTGCCAGGTGGTGGATGCGGGCGTACGGGCCGGGGCGTCCTCAGCCGCGGGGGAGGGGCGCGCCGGGTATGGCCGCGGCGTCGCGGACGATGTCGCGCACCAGGCCGTGGTGCGGGGAGAACCGGCAGGCCGGGTCGGTGGCCGCGGCGTCGCCGGTCAGCTGGAACGCCTGGCAGCGGCAGCCGCCGTGGTCGATCTCCTTGCGCGGACAGCTCCGGCACGGCTCCCGCATCCACTCCGTGCCGCGGAAGAGGTTGAACGCCTCGGAGCGGAACCAGATGTCGGCGAGGCCCGACCGCCCGGCGTTCGGCACGGCGAGCCCCGGTATCCGCGCCGCCGCCGAGCACGGCAGCACATCGCCGTTGGGAGCGACGGTCAGCTGGCGGCCGCCCCAGCCGTGCATACAGGGCTTGGGCACCCCGTCGTGCAGATCCGAGACCACATAGACGATCTCCAGCCGCCCCGCCAGCCGCTCCCGCGCGGCCCGGACCACGGACTCGGCCGCCGCCAGCTGCTCGCGCGTGGGCAGCAGGGCCCGGCGGTTGAGCAGGGCCCAGCCGTAATACTGCGCGTTGGCCAGCTCCAGCCGGTCGGCACCCAGCCGCACGGCCAGCTCGATCAGCGCCCCGGCGCGCCCCATGGTCGCGCGGTGCAGCACGGCGTTGAGCGTCAGCGGCAGGCCCGCCTCCTTGACCAGCGCGGCGGCCGCGAGCTTCCGCCGGTGCGCCGGACGGCCGGCGAGAGCGTCCGCCTCCGCCGCGTCGGAACTCTGCACACTGATCTGCACATGGTCGAGTCCGGCGGCGACCAGCCCGGCGAGCCGGGCCGCCGTCAGGGCCTGACCGCCGGTGATCAGGCCGGTGTAGAGACCGAGGCCGCGCGCGTGCGCGACGATCGCCGCCAGATCGCGCCGCACCAGCGGCTCCCCACCGGACAGATGTATCTGGAGCACCCCGAGCTCACGGGCCTCGGTGAGCACCCGGCACCACTGCGACAGAGTCAACTCCTCTGTATACGCATCGAGTTCCACCGGGTTGGAGCAGTACGCGCAGTGCAGTGGGCAGCGGTACGTCAGCTCGGCCAGCATCCCCGACGGCCTATCCATCGATGCGCTCCGGGGGAGCGGGGCAGGCCTCGACCAGCCGCCGCCGCGCCAACTCGGCGAGAAACGACCGCACTTCCTCGCTGGACACCGACGCATACCGCCCCGCCAGGGCCCGGGTGACGGCGTGCTCGCCGGTGGCGCCGTCGCACAGCGCGAGCACGGCCGCGCCTGTGTCGTTGAGCAACAGGACACCCTCCGGGTGCAGCAGGATGCCGACGTCCCGTACCGGGTCGTGGCCCAGCCGCACGCCCCCGCGCAACCGCCACCGGACCCCCGCGTCGGCGCTGCTCGCCGGAGCCGGAGCCGGAGCCGGAGCCGGAACCGCGCCCGCGCTCACCGGGCCCGGCCCGCGTGTTCGAGGGCGTCGAGGATGCTCCACAGCACATCGCACTTGAACGCCAGCGCGGCCAGCGCCGCCTGCTGCCGCTCCCGTGTGGTGCAGTGCGCGAGGACCAGCTCCAGGGCGTGCCGGGCGTCGCAGGTGGCGGCGGCCGGGCGCTCGGCGAAATAGGCGTGGCCGGAAGCGGTGACCCAGGGATAGTGCGCGCGCAGCGCTTCGAGGCGCTCCCGCATCAGGTCGGGTGAGAACAGCTCGGTGAGCGAGGAGGCCACGGCCTCGGTCCAGGGCCGGGTGCGGGCGAAGGTGACATAGGCGTCGGTGGCGAAGCGGACGCCGGGGAGCACATGGCGCTCGTCCAGCACCTCCGAGCGGCTCAGGCCCGCGGCCTCGGCGAGGTCGAGCCACTGGGCGTGGCCGCCGTGCCGGTCGTCGGTGCCGTCCTGATAGAGGATCCGCCGCACCCAGCGCCGACGCACCTCCGAATCCGGGCAGTTGGCGACGATGGCCGCGTCCTTCTGCGGCAGGCACTTCTGGTAGTACCACCGGTTGGCGATCCACTGCCGCAGCTCCTGGCGGCTCAGCTCGCCGCGGTGGAGGCGCAGGTGCAGCGGGTGCCTGTGCCAGTAGCGGTCGGAGTGGGCGCGCAGCGCGGTGGTGAACTCCTCCGTGCTCCAGGCGGTGGTCATCACCATCGCCCGGCGTAGGCCGTGACCTCTTGGCCGAGCTCGATGTCCGTGAATGCGGGTGGTGACCAGGGCCGGAGCGCGGGCCCGCCGGGGCTCTCGCGGGGTGCGGGCGGAGCCTGCCGCGCCGTGCCGGCGCTTCGCTCCGCCGTCACCGGACCGGGGCGCGAGCCCGGGGCCGGTGATTCCGTGACGGGCCGGGGAACGCTGGTCGTCACCGCTTCGGCCATGCTGTTTCCCCCGTCGTCCGCGTGTGCAGGGCGACCGGCGGGTGTGCCCTGCTCCCTTCCAGGGTGAGCCAGGGCACACATGAGCCACAATCACTGAATCGGGTGAACAATCATCCAATCACCCGTCACATGCGGCCGTTTCGCCTCTCGGATCGGCCCGGAGACCCCCGGCCCGGGCTTCCCCTCAGGCCGGCCGGTCGAGCAGCTCGTACGCGGGCAGCGTGAGGAACTCCGCGTAGTCCTCGTCCAGGGCGACCTTCAGCAGCAGGTCGTGGGCCTGCTGCCAGCGGCCCGCGGCGAAGGCTTCCTCGCCGGCCTCGGCGCGGATCGTGGCGAGCTCCTCCGCGGCCACCCGGCGGGCCAGTTCGGCGGTGGCCTTCTCGCCGTTCCCGAACACCACCCCGGCGTTGATCCACTGCCAGATCTGCGAGCGGGAGATCTCGGCGGTGGCCGCGTCCTCCATCAGATTGAAGATGGCGACGGCGCCCGAGCCGCGCAGCCACGCCTCGATGTAGCGGATGCCGACGGCCACCGCGTTGCGCAGCCCCTCGTACGTCGGCCTCGCCTCCAGCGAGTCGACCGCGATGAGTTCGGCGGCCGTCACGCGTACGTCCTCGCGCAGCCGGTCCTTCTGGTGCGGCCGGTCGCCGAGGACCGCGTCGAACGACGCCCGCGCCACCGGCACCAGGTCGGGGTGGGCGACCCACGAGCCGTCGAAGCCGTCGCGCGCCTCACGGTCCTTGTCGGCGCGGACCTTCTCGAACGCGGCCGCGTTGACCTCGGGGTCCTTGCGGGAGGGGATGAAGGCCGCCATGCCGCCGACGGCGTGCGCGCCGCGCCGGTGGCACGTGCGCACCAGCAGCTCGGTGTACGCGCGCATGAACGGCGCCGTCATCGTCACGGCGTTGCGGTCGGGCAGCACGAACCGCGGCCCGCCGTCGCGGAAGTTCTTGACGATCGAGAAGAGGTAGTCCCAGCGGCCCGCGTTCAGCCCCGAGGCGTGGTCGCGCAGTTCGAAGAGGATCTCCTCCATCTCGTACGCGGCGGTGATCGTCTCGATCAGCACGGTGGCGCGGACGGTACCCCGGGGGATGCCCACGTAGTCCTGGGCGAAGACGAAGATGTCGTTCCAGAGGCGGGCCTCCAGGTGCGACTCGGTCTTGGGGAGGTAGAAGTACGGGCCCTTGCCGAGCTCGATCAGGCGCCGGGCGTTGTGGAAGAAGTAGAGGCCGAAGTCGGCCAGGGCGCCGGGGACGGGCCGGCCGTCCACGGTCAGGTGGCGCTCGTCCAGGTGCCAGCCGCGCGGCCGGACCACCACGGTGGCGAGCTCCTCGGCGGGCCGCAGCGCGTACGCCTTGCCGCGGGCGTCGGTGAAGTCGATGCGCCGCTCGTAGGCGTCGGTCAGGTTGAGCTGGCCGAGTACGACGTTCTCCCAGGTGGGTGCCGAGGCGTCCTCGAAGTCGGCGAGCCAGATCCGCGCACCGGAGTTGAGCGCGTTGACGGTCATCTTGCGGTCGGTCGGGCCGGTGATCTCCACGCGCCGGTCCTGGAGCGCGGCCGGGGCGGGCGCCACCTGCCAGCTGTCGTCCGCGCGGATCGAAGCGGTCTCGGGGAGGAAGTCCAGGGTGCTCGTCCGCGCGATCTCCGCGCGGCGCGCGGCGCGGCGGGCCAGCAACTCGTCGCGGCGCGAGGTGAACCGGTCGTGCAGTGCGCCGACGAAGGCGAGCGCCTCCTCGGTCAGTACCTCTTCCTGTCGCTCCACGTGAGGGGCGTCGACGACGACCGGCGAGGACGGCGCTGGTGCGGACATGAACGGTCACTCCTTCAGCGGGACTTCAGCGGGGACTTCAGCGGAGGCTTCGGCGAGGACGGCACGGAGTGCCGCGCGAACCCTGATCAAATGGAGAATAGTTTTCTCATGGTGGAAGTTCAATGGGGCGGGGTGGCGCCCGGTGCCAAGCCGTGCGACACACGCCCCCGCCGGCTCTCAGTCCAGGAGCCGTAGATCGTCCGGGGTGTCCACGTCGTCCGGCGCCGCGACGTCCCCGCACTCCACCAGCGTCACCGCTCCGGCGTGCTCCCGCAGATACGCGCGCGCCCCCCGGTCGCCGACGGCCGACCGCGCCACGCCCTCCCAGTGCTCGCGCGCGAACAGCACCGGATGGCCGCGCTCACCCCCGTACGCGGCGGCGGCCAGTCCCGCGCCCGCCCGGTGCGCGGCCAGCAGCCGGGCCACCGCCGCGGCCCCCACGCGCGGCTGGTCCACGAGCGTCACCAGCACCGCCGGGGCGTCCGTGGCGGCCAGCGCCGCGAGCCCGGCCCGCAGCGAGGACCCCATGCCGTCGGCCCAGTCAGGGTTGTCCACCAGGACGCAGCCGGGCAGTTCGGCCCGGTTCCGCACTTCCGCCGCGTGAGCGCCCAGCACTACGTACCGTGGTACGCAGCCGCCGTCCCGCAGCACCCCGGCCGCGAACTCCACCAGCGGCCTGCCCCGGTGGCCGAGCAGCGCCTTGGGCCGGCCGCCCAGCCGCCGCCCGCCACCCGCGGCCAGCAGCAGCCCGGCGACAGGCGGGGTGCCGGGCCGGGCGTCCTCGGCGGGGTCGTGTGCCGTGTCCGTGATCCGCGTCATGGACCCTGCATACCGCATCCGTTCACCCGGTCGGAGCGAGTCCGCTTCGTCACCCGTGCGTGCGGAGTACGGACTTAATTTCGCTGTGCGTATAGCGCGCTGTACGGAAAGTGCGTTAACTGATCGGCGCGAGCGGGTGGGAGGGGAGTGTCGTGACGGAAGGCGCCGTTGTGGTGGAAGAGGAGCAAGGCCGCGTCGGTCAGGACCCAGGAGTGGACGCGTTGAGGGACGCGGTGTCCCGGCTGCGCCGGGCGCTCGCGGCACACCCCGCCCGGTTACCCGACCGGGACGCCGCAGAGGACGAACTGGCCGCGCTGGACGCCATGGCGCGCGAGGGGGAGCCCGAGGTGGCCCGGCTGCACCGCTCCCTGCTCCTGGTCGCGGGCGCGGTGGGCTCGGTCAGCGCCCTGGCGGCGGCCCTCGGCGAACTCCGCGCCGCGGTCGACCGCTTGGGCGGGGCGCGCGTGCCGGAGCAGGGAACGGGCAGACCCGCGCGCGAGGTCCGGCAGGAGGACGGCCGGAAGCCCCCGGCGCGAGCCGAAGGCTTCCGCCAGGGGCCCTGAGGAAGGTCAGGCGGTGGCCGCCAGCGCCAGTGAAAGCTCCGCGGCGACCTCCTGGAGCAGCGGAACAATCCGCTCCGTGGCCGCGTCCGTGACCCGGCCCGCGGGCCCCGAGATGGAGATGGCCGCGGCCGTGGGGGAATTGGGCACCGGCACCGCCAGGCAGCGGACGCCGATCTCCTGCTCGTTGTCGTCCACCGCGTAGCCCGACTCGCGCACCCGGGCCAGCGCCTCCAGGAAGACGTCCGGCGTGGTGATCGTCTTCTCGGTCGCGGCGGGCATGCCCGTACGGGCCAGCAGCGCCCGCACCTCGTCGTCCGGGCTCTGGGCGAGCAGCGCCTTGCCGACGCCCGTGGTGTGCGGCAGCACGCGGCGGCCCACCTCGGTGAACATCCGCACGGAGTGCCGCGACGGCACCTGTGCCACGTAGACGACCTCGTCGCCGTCGAGCAGCGCCATGTTCGCCGTCTCGCCGGTCTCCTCGACCAGCCGGGCCAGCTGCGGGCGGGCCCAGGTGCCGAGCAGCCGGGAGGCGCTCTCGCCGAGCCGGATCAGCCGGGGGCCGAGCGAGTACCTCCGGTTGGGCTGCTGGCGTACGTAACCGCAGGCCACCAGCGTGCGCATCAGCCGGTGGATCGTGGGCAGCGGCAGCCCGCTGGTCGTCGACAGCTCGCTCAGCCCGACCTCGCCACCGGCGTCGGCCATGCGCTCCAGCAGATCGAAGGCGCGCTCCAGTGACTGGACACCGCCACTGGTCGGGGCGGTACGGGGGTCGGCGGACGAGGGCACGTCGGGGTCCTTCCGGTACAGGGGTGGGAGCAGCCTACCGGGACATCGGGGGCTTTACGCCCCACCTTCCACGATTTGAAAACCGACTTCTGGTAAATGAAAAACATAAAGGGTCAGGGGGTCTTGACGGGTAGGAGACACGGCTGAAGACTGCGTGCACCGCGGTTCAACAGAACGTTGAAATTTCGCTCGGAAGGCCCGAAAGGCCCTCCGGAGGAAGGGGCGTGGGCGTGGGCACGACGGAGCCGAGAGAGCCGGTGCCACCGGTGGAACTGGTGCTGCGCTCCACCCGCGTCGTCACCCCGGAAGGCGTCCGGCCCGCCTCCGTCACGGTGGCCGGCGGCCGGATCGCGGCCGTGCTGCCGTACGAGACCGACGTGCCGCGCGGCCCAGGGGTGTACGCCCCCGGACAGCACGCCCCCGGGGCCGCCGTCGAGGATCTCGGTGACGACGTCCTGCTCCCCGGCCTCGTCGACACCCACGTGCACATCAACGACCCCGGCCGCGCCGAGTGGGAGGGCTTCGCGACCGCCACCCGGGCCGCGGCCGCCGGTGGCATCACCACGCTCGTCGACATGCCGCTCAACAGCCTCCCGCCCACCACCACCCTCGAAAACCTGCGGGTCAAACAGGACGCCGCGCGCGGCAGGGCCCACGTCGACCTCGGCTTCTGGGGCGGAGCCCTGCCCGGCAACCTCGCGGACCTGCGGCCCCTGCACGACGCCGGGGTGTTCGGCTTCAAGGGCTTCCTCTCGCCGTCCGGCGTCGAGGAGTTCCCCTCGCTCGGCCCCGGCGACCTGGAGGCGGCCGCCGCGCGGATCGCCGCCCTCGGCGGGCTGCTGATCGTGCACGCCGAGGACCCCGGCCGCCTGGCCCGCGCCCCGCGGCCCGGCGGCCCCCGCTACTCCGGCTTCCTCGCCTCGCGCCCGCGCGCCGCCGAGAACGAGGCCATAGCCCGGCTGATATCCGTCGCCCGCCGGCTGGGCACCCGCGTCCACGTCCTGCACCTGTCGTCCTCCGACGCCCTGCCGATGATCGCCGCCGCCAAGGCCGACGGGGTGCGGATCACCGTCGAGACCTGCCCGCACTTCCTCACCCTCACCGCGGAGGAAGTCCCGGACGGCGCCACCGAGTTCAAGTGCTGCCCGCCGATCCGCGAGGCCGCCAACCAGGACGCCCTGTGGGCCGGGCTCGCCGACGGCACCATCGACTGCGTCGTCTCCGACCACTCGCCCTGCACCACCGACCTCAAGGTCCCCGACTTCGGCCGGGCGTGGGGCGGCATCTCCTCCCTCCAACTGGGCCTGCCCGCCGTCTGGACCGAGGCCCGGCGGCGCGGCCACACCCTCCACGACCTCGCCCGCTGGATGTCCGGCGGCCCGGCGGCCCTCGCCGGCCTGCGCCACAAGGGCGCCGTCGAGGCCGGCCGCGACGCCGACTTCGCCGTACTCGCCCCCGACGAGACCTTCACCGTCGACCCGGCCGCGCTCCACCACCGCAACCACGTCACCGCCTACGCCGGGAAGACCCTGCACGGCGTCGTACGGGCGGCCTGGCTGCGCGGCCGCCGGATCACCGGCCGTGAGCCCACCGGCCTCCTCATCGAAAGGCAGCCCAGCGCATGAGCGGCACACCCGCGGACATACCCTCCTTCACCGGCGACGCGAACCCCTACGCGGGCGGCGACCCGTACGCCGACTACCGCACCGCGGCCTTCCCCTTCGACCGCTTCCCCGACCTCGCCGACCGGCGCCTGGGCGCCGGGGTGATCGCCGCCAACGACGAGTTCTTCGCCGAGCGCGAGAACCTCCTCCGGCCCGGAGCCGCGCGGTTCGACGCCGGGGACTACGGACACAAAGGCAAGATCATGGACGGCTGGGAGACCCGCCGCCGCCGCGGTGCCTCCACCGACGCGCCCCACCCGGCCGAGGACGACCACGACTGGGCGCTCGTCCGGCTCGGCGCACCCGGGATCATCCACGGCCTCGTCGTCGACACCGCCCACTTCCGCGGCAACCACCCGCAGGCCGTCGGCGTGGAGGCCACCGCCCTGCCCGGCACGCCCTCCCCGGAGGAACTGCTCGCCGACGACGTGAAGTGGACGGTCCTCGTCCCGCGCACGCCCGTCGGCGGCCACGCGGCCAACGGCTTCGCCGTCGACAGCCCGGAGCGCTTCACCCACCTGCGGCTCAGCCAGTACCCCGACGGCGGCATCGCCCGCCTCCGCGTCCACGGCGAGTCCGTCCCCGACCTCGCCTGGCTCGCCGCCCTCGGCACCTACGACCTCGCCGCGCTGGAGAACGGCGGCCACGTCGAGGACGCCTCCGACCGCTTCTTCTCCTCCCCCTTCCACAGCATCCACCCCGGCCGCTCCCGCCGGATGGACGAGGGCTGGGAGACGAGGCGCCGCCGCGACCGTGGCCACGACTGGGTGCGCTACCGCCTCACCGGCCGCTCCGAACTACGGGCGGTGGAGATCGACACGGCCAACTACAAGGGCAACGCGGCCGGGTGGGCGACGCTCTCCGCCCTCGACGCGACGACGGGGGCGGACCCCTCGTCCCCCACGGCCGACTGGACGGAGATCCTCCCGCGGACACGGCTCGAACCGGACGCGGTCCATCGGTTCGTGCTGGGTGGCCCCGTGGTGGCGACGCACGTGCGTCTGGACATCCATCCGGACGGGGGCGTGGCACGACTGCGCGTGCACGGCGCGCTGACGGTCTGATTTCCCCAGCCCCGCCCCTTCCCGAAACTGGGGGAGACCCCCAGACCCCCAGCGACCTTCGGTCGCGTCCTCAAACTCCCCCAGCTACCGCTGGGAGGTGCCCCCAACGGGCTGATTTCAGCCCGTTGGGGGCACCTCCCAGCGGTAGCTGGGGGAGTTTGAGGACAACGCGCGAAGCGTGTTGGGGGTCTGGGGCAGCGCCCCAGTTTCGGGAAGGGGCGGGTAGGGGAACAAGCGCCGCAGGCGCCACGAACCCGCAGCCGGGGGCCTGGGGCACGCGCCCCAGCGCGGGAAGGGGCGGGGCAGGGGGAAAAAGCCCGCGCAGCGGCAGCGCCGCCACACCCCCACCGCCGAATCAGAACCGCACAGGCACCCTCTCCGGCCCCCGAATCAGCAGACCCTGCCGCCAAGCCAGCGACGCCGGATGCGCGTCAAGTGAGAGATCGGGGAAGCGATCCAGCAGCGCCCCGATCGCGATCCGCGCCTCAAGGCGGGCCAGCGGCGCACCGAGGCAGTAGTGGATGCCGTGCCCGAAGGCGACGTGCCCGCGGGCGTCGCGGCGGATGTCGAAGCCGTCGGGCTCCGGGAAGCGCGCGGGGTCGCGGTCCGCGTCGGCGAGGACGGGCAGGACGAGGGCCCCGCCACCCGGTATGCGCACACCGGCGATCTCCACCGGATCCGTCGTGAACCGGTAGGTGGGCGTCTCCACCGGCCCGTCGTAGCGCAGCATTTCCTCGACGGCGTTCTCCATCAGGCCCGGGTCGGCGCGCAGCTGCGCCAGCTGGTCGGGGTGCTGGAGGAGGGCCAGTACGCCGTTGGAGATCAGGTTGACGGTCGTCTCGTGACCGGCGACGAGCAGCAGCCAGGCCATGCCGAGGAGTTCCTCGGAGGAGAGCCGGTCGCCCTCCTCGTCGGTGGTGCGGATCAGCGCGCTCAGCAGGTCGTCGCCGGGTTCCTCGCGCTTGGCGGCGATGAGCCCGGCGAGGTATTCCCGGCCCTCGCGCGAGGCGACGGCCTTCTCCTCCAACGGCGCGGCCCCGACCGCGATGTTGGACCAGGACCGGAACGCCTCCCGGTCGAGCGAGGGCACGCCGAGCAGCTCGCAGATGACGCCCATGGGCAGCGGGAACGACAGGGCGTCGACGAGGTCCACGCGGCACTCCGGTGCCGCGGCCATCGCGTCGATCAGCTCGTCCGTCATCCGCCGCACCTGAGGAGCCATCCCCTCGATGCGCTTGGGGGTGAACTCCTTGGTGACGAGCTTGCGCAGCCGGGTGTGGTGCGGCGCGTCGGAGATCAGCATGTGCGGGCCGGAGGCCACGGAGATGAGGCCGATGTCGCCGTCCGCCGCCCGCCAGTCCTTCGACAGCCGCGGGTCGTTGAGCGTCGCGCGCACCTCGTCGTAGCCGACGACGAGCCAGGCCTCCGCACCCTCCGGCATCCACACCCGGTGCACGGGCCCGAGCGCGCGCAGCTCCGCGTAGACGCGGTAGGGGTCTCTGGCGAACTTCTCACCCATCGCCGCCAGATCGACCATTACGCCGCTGTCCGTCCCCATGGTGAACCTCCTCGTCGACCAAGATCACCACACTAACGTTCGACAGTCTTCCGTTGAAGGGTGAGTCGGCGAGACCTTGGTCCCAAATGCCGGACGGGTCCGTGGTGTTGGCGCCCGGCAGGCCGCCGCCGGTCAGGGGTAGGAGCGGAGATACGCGACATTCGTGGTCGCGTCGGACGGGCCGCCGGTGTCGTTGACGATGTGCCGGATCGTGCCCGTACCGCCGAGCGAGACGGTGACCAGGTCGTGGAAGCGCACCCTGGGCCGCCTGGGCGCCGCGAAGGCGCGGTCGGCCACCACACGCGGATCCGCGGTGAAGTGGCCGTAACTGCCCAGCCCCCAGCCCTCGTGGCGCGCCACCCGCCCGCCGACCTCGTAGGCGGGGTAGCCCTTGGCCGCACCGTGGCTCCAGGCCGCCTGGGAGGGCGGGTCGTAGGGCAGCTCGTTCTGGAAGAAGTACGTCCGTCCGTCCTCGCCGTTCCAGACGGTCTGCCGGCGCTGGTAGTGCTCGACGAACAGCCCGTACAGCGTGACGCGGTCACCGTTCACCACCAGGCCCTCGGCCGCGGTGTTGGCCGTCCAGCCGACGCCGGAGCCGTGGTCGGCGCGCCACAGCCACAGGTCGTCGCCGATGACGTCCGAGCTGTTGACGACGAGGGTCCGGACCGCCTTGCCGACGCCCGCGCCGCCGACGCGGAAGAACACGTCGTGGAGCGAGACGGGATCGCGCTCGTGCCGCCTGTGGGCGCCGGGCGGCCCGATCTCCATCAGCGTGGGCGAGGCGACGGGCCCGGCGTCGACGAGGAGCCCCGCGACGCGTACGCCGTCCACGTCGGCGACGGACAGGGCGCTCGTGCCGCGGTCGGGGACGAGGGTCGCGAGCCCCAGCCCGAGGACGACCGTGCCGGGACGGGTGATCCGCAGCGTCCGGTCGAGGTGGTGGACGCCGGGGGTGAACAGCAGGTCCTTGCCGTGCGCGAGCGCTGCCTGGATCCGCCCGGCGGGCGTCCCGGGCCGGACGACGAGGAACCGGCCGAGCGGACGCGAGGAGCCCGGCTGCCGGGCGCCGCGTTCCCAGGTGGTGCCCCGGGTGGCTGTGCGCACGTCCGGGACGAAGACGCGGTAGGCGCCCGCGCGGTCGACGTAGAGGAACGGCTTCTCGCGTACGCGGGGTGTCCGGTCGACCCGGGTGTAGGGCGGGTGCGGGAAGGTGCCCAAGGGGGCGTTCCGTACGCCGACGAACACCATGTTCCAGGTGCCGCCGGTCCAGCCGCCGAGGCCGCTGTCGCGGGTCAGCCACTGCTGCTGGGTGCCCGAGCGCACCTGCCCGTCGATCCGCGAGTCGGCGAGGAAGCCGCCGCTGGCCCAGCCCCCGTCGTCGAGCCGCAGGTCGCCGCGCAGGTGCATCCGGCGGTACGGGGCGGCCTGGGACACCGCCCAGCGGTCGGTCCCGGAGGCGGGGGTGACGCTGAGGTTCTCGGCCTCGCGCCAGAAGTTCTGGGTGGCGTCGCCCTGGCGCCAGCCGGCCCCGGCGTGCACGGCACCCCTGATGGTGACGTCGTCGGGCGACATCCCCAGGCCCGCGACCTGGGTGGAGAAGCCGACATCGACGTCCACGTCGTACGTGCCCGGCTTGAACAGCAGCGCCTCGCGGGCGGGCCCGAACTGGTCGCGCTCCTGCCGCCGGAAGACCTCGTCCACCTTCCGCTGGATCGCGGCCCTCGGCGTCGCCGGGCCGAAGACGGTGACGTTCGGGCCGAAGTCGGGGGCGGCCGGCGGGGGAGCGGCGGGGGCCTGGGAGAAGGCGAGGCAGGCGGCGGCCGCCATCGCGGTGATCAGGGCGCGTACGGACCGGGATCTCACCGGGCCATTGAAGCGGAGGTCCCGCCGTCGGGAGCGACGGCGGGACGCGACTCGCGGTTGTCGCCGGGCCCGTCGGGGCCCGGACGGCTCAGCAGGTGAAGTCGACCCGGTCGAAGGTCTCGTAGTGGTCGGCGGTGTAGTAGTCCTCGTGCTGCTGCTCACCGGTGATGATGCGCCGGGTGCCACGGTTGGGGGCGCCGGGGGTCTTGACGGTGTACTCGTGGTAGTAGCCGCTGGACTGCTGCGGCAGCACGCCTTCGCGGTTGGAGAAGACGATCCCGTCCCTCGGATAGGGGAACGGACCACCGTTGTCGATCAGGGTGATCGTGTCGTGTGCCTGGGACGGCAGGTCGCCGTAGCAGATGTCGCCGACGATCTGCGCGGAGGCGGTGACGGACGTGACAGCCGGGTGGGCGGCGGTGGGAGTGGCGGCGACCGCGGGGCCGCCGATCAGCAGCGCCGAGGCCAGGGCGGCGAGCGCCGCGGTACGCATGAAACGAGGGGGGTTGGTCATGACGCCCAGCATGACGCGCGTAGCTAATGACATGTCAATGCCAAAAAGCAGAGTTTCCCGGCTGTTCACCGGGGGTGGGGCGGGTGCTGAAGTGATCAAGGGAATCCCATGAGGAGCCCTGGTGGAGGCCTGGGCGGAATCTTTGCCTCAGCCCATTTTTGCCTCAGGGGCAAAACCTTTGCCTCTGAGGCATGGGGCCCGCTATACCGGAGGCATGAGCCCGTCGCCCGACCTGGCCGCACCGTCCGGCCCGGCCGATCCCGCCGATCTGCCGTCCGTCGCCCCACGCCTGCGTGACCTGCGCAGACGCAGTGGTCTGACCCTGGAGGCCGCCGCCGCGCGCGTCGGTCTCTCCCCCGCGCACCTGTCCCGTCTGGAGACCGGCCGCCGCACCCCGTCCCTGCCGATGCTACTGACGCTGGCGCGCACGTACGGCACCACCGTCTCGGACCTGCTGGGCGAGGCGATCCCCGAGCGCGATCCCATTGTGCGCGCGGATCGCATGGAAGCCCAGGAGTCCGGCGGCTGGACGTACTGGCGGGCCGGCGGCTCGGGCCGGGCCATGCAGGCGCTGCGGCTGCACGTGCCCCCCGGCGCGGGCGGCCAGGCGGAGCTCGTCCGCGTGCACCCCGGCGAGGAGTGGCTCTACGTCACCCGCGGACGGCTGCGGCTGACGCTAGGCCAGGCCATCCATGTGCTGGACCCCGGCGACGCCGCGCACTTCGACTCGCTGACACCGCACCGCATCGCGGCGGCGTCCGGCGAGGGAGCGGACCTGCTGTTCATGCACACGCTGATGCAGAGCGGCGCGACCGAGCTGTGCCTCGGCGGCGCCGAACCGACCCGGAGGGGAATGCCGTGAGCAACGCCTCGCAGGACCTGAACACCGCGGAGATCACCACTGCGGCACCGGAGATCACGACTGCGGCATCGGCCGCGTCCGCCGCGTCCGCCGCACCGACCGCGAAGAAGAAGGTGAACGAGCAGGACCGCGCCCCGATAGCGATCACGATCCGCATCTTCATCTACCTCGTCGCCGTCCACTTCTTCGCCGGCTTCCTCTTCCTCCTCTTCTACCTGGCCGGAGCGAAGTGAGCGCGGCGGCCGGGCGCTGAGCGGCGATCTTCTGGCAGCCTGTTCCCGGGGCTCTTCACCGCTCGGGACAGGAAGGCGTCGCGATGGCTCGTACGGCCCGGGAAGTGCTGGCGGACGCGACGGCGGGACTCGCTCCCGCCGACGGGGCGAACCCCCTGGTGCCGCTGATCGCGGCGGGCGAGGCACCCCGCGAGGTCTTCGCGGCCCTCGCCCTGGAACAGCACCACATCATCCCCGCCGACCGCCGCAGCTTCCTGCACCTGGCCGACCGGGCCGAACTCCAGCCCGCCGTGGCCGCCTTCTTCCACTTCCTCGCCGAAGGCGAGACAGCGGCCCTGCACCGGCTGACGGCCTTGGCGGCCGCCTGCGGCCTGGACGAGGACGCGGTACGGGCGTACGAGCCACAGGCCGGCTGCCAGGCCTACCCCGCGTACGCGGCCTGGCTCGCCCTCGGCGCCGAACCCGTCGACGCGGTGGTCGCGCTCACCGCCAACTTCGCCGCCTGGTCCGACTACTGCGGGACCGTCAGCCGCGCCATGCGCGACCACTACGGCTTCGACGACCGCGCGTGCGGCTTCTTCGACTTCTTCGCCGAGCCGTCACCGGAGGCGGATTCGCTGGCGCTGACCGCGGTCCAGTCGGGCCTGACCACCGGCCTGCTCTCGGAACCGGCCGCCCACCGCCACGGCCGGCTGCTCCAGTCCTACGAGTTGATGTTCTGGGAGACGCTCGCTGTACGGTGAAACCATGGTGACCTACCGCGCAGCGACCTCGGAGGACCGTAAGCGGGCCGAGGCGATCGACAACTCCTTCACGACCGACACGGTCCTCGAAGTGACGGCCACCGACGCCGAATTCAGGGTGACCCCCGTCCCGGTGGACCCTCCGGTGCACAAGGTCTACCCGGACGACGAGGACGAGACCGACGGCGAGGAACACGTCATCGTCGCGATCGACACCGAGGGCGACGTGTGCGGCGCGATCACCCTCGCGTACGCCACCTGGAACTGCCGCCTCCACATCGCCGACTTGAGGGTGTCCCCGCCCCACCGCGGCCGGGGCATCGGCACGGCCTTGATGGAACGCGCGCTGACCCACGGCCGCGACCTCGCGGCCCGCACGGCCTGGCTGGAGGTCACAAACGTCAACGCCCCGGCGGTACGGGCCTACCGCCGCCTGGGCTTCGCGCTGTGCGGGCTGGACACGTCGCTTTATGTGGGGACGGAGTCGGAGGGGGAGGTGGCGCTGTTCATGAGCCGGGGGGTGTGAGCAGCGGGTTCAGATCACGGGAACGTGATCAATTGGCGAGACGGTGAGACCATCCCCCTCCCGATCCGTTGGACAAAGTTTGTGACAATGGTCGTGCTCTGTGATGTGTGGTGTCACAGAGTATGGACGGCTGCCGTCAAGCAGCCCTGACGCAAAGTCACGGACATGATTCTCAGAACGCATCGCCGAGGCCGTACCGCCGCATGGTTATTCGTGCCCACGCTGACATCGGCACTGGTCGCGAGCTTGTTGATCGCTGGTACCGCTGCCGTAGGCGCGCCTGCCGCGGTCGCAGGCCCAGCCGACGAACAGAACTGGAAGGTGCCCCGCCTTGCGGTGATGCCTTTGGGTGACTCGATCACCTGGGGAGCCGGCAGCTCCACCGGCAACGGCTACCGCGCCGAACTGCGCGACCGACTGGCTTCACACGCTGACGACCTGCGGTTCGTAGGCTCACTTCGGACCAATGGCGCCGACCACGAAGGGCATTCGGGCTGGCAAATCGGCGGTTTGTCCGACAACATCGATCAATGGCTCGCCGCTGCCAAGCCCAATGTCGTGCTGCTGAACATCGGCACCAATGACATGGACCTCAACAACGACGTCGAAGCGGCCCCCCGTCGGCTCGGCCACTTGGTCGACCAGATCACCACGGCTGCCCCTGACATCACCGTTCTGGTCTCGTCGTTGGTGCCCGCGCGGAACCCTGAGGGGCAGAAGCGGGTGGAGAAGTACAACGCGGCAGTTCCGCAAGTTGTGGCCGAACGACGTGCCAAGGGCACGCATGTCGAATACATCGACATGGGGGCTGTCACCACGAAGGACCTCAACGACAGGCTCCACCCCAACGACGCCGGTTACTCCAAGATGGCCGACGCCTTCTACCAGGGACTCGCCCGGGCAGCCGCCGGCGGATGGATTCGTGAGCGCGTGGACGTCAAGCCTCCCCGGCCTCGCGAGACACCCCTCGGCGACTACAAGGTCGATATCAATGGTGATGGCAAGGCCGACTACCTTGTGGTGGAAGATGATGGTTCCGTCCGTGCCTGGATCAACAACGGCGGTGACGGACAGGGCGGCTGGAAGGACTACGGTCGGATCGCCACCGGTGTGGGCGCTGGGGGCGGCAAAGTTCGTCTTGCCGATATCGATGGTGATGGTAAGGCTGACTATCTTGTGGTCGGTGAGAACGGATCTGTTCGTGCCTTTGTCAATAACGGGGGCGATGGACACGGTGGTTGGAAGGAATACGGTCAGATAGCCACCGGTACCGGTGCTGTCAGTGACAAGGTTCGTTTCGCCGACATCGACGGTGATGGCAAGGCCGACTACCTTGTGGTGGAAGATGATGGTTCCGTCCGTGCCTGGATCAACAACGGCGGAGATGGACACGGTGGTTGGAAGGACTACGGCCGGATCGACGGTGGTGCCGCTGTTCCAGCTGACAAGGTTCGTTTCGCCGATATCGATGGTGATGGTAAGGCTGACTATCTTGTGGTCGGTGAGAACGGATCTGTTCGTGCCTTTGTCAATAACGGGGGCGATGGACACGGTGGTTGGAAGGAATACGGTCAGATAGCCACCGGTACCGGTGCTGTCAGTGACAAGGTTCGTTTCGCCGACATCGACGGTGATGGCAAGGCCGACTACCTTGTGGTGGAAGATGATGGTTCCGTCCACGCCTGGATCAACAACGGCGGAGATGGACACGGCGGCTGGGCCGACCACGGTCGGATCGCGTCAGGCGCCGGCCCCGGATACCGCGTCCGAATCTGACCTCCATAGCGCGCGACGCCCCGCCGGAATCCGGCGGGGCGTCGCGCAAGACCGTAATTCACGAATCTCAGATGCGAACCTTGCTGCCTGGAGCACCGGCACCGCCGGCGATGCGGCCGTAGTCGGTCCAGCCGCCGTGGCCGTCGCCGCCCTTGTTGAGGAAGGCGCGGACGGATCCGTCGTCCTCGACGATGAGGTAGTCGGCTTTGCCGTCGCCGTTGATGTCGGCGAACCGTACCTTGTTGCTGGTCGTGCCGGTGCCGGTGGCGATCAGGCCGTAGTCGGTCCAGCCGCCGTGGCCGTCACCTCCGTTGTTGAGGAAGGCGCGGACGGATCCGTTGTCACCGACGATGAGGTAGTCGGCTTTGCCGTCGCCGTTGATGTCGGCGAACCGTACCTTGTTGCTGGTCGTGCCGGTGCCGGTGGCGATCAGGCCGTAG
>NZ_JBFBBD010000009.1:0-18343 GCF_040689515.1 Streptomyces sp. NPDC051173 | reverse complement strand
CGTTGTTGAGGAAGGCGCGGACGGATCCGTTGTCACCGACGATGAGGTAGTCGGCTTTGCCGTCGCCGTTGATGTCGGCGAACCGTACCTTGTTGCCTGCGGTACCCGTGCCGGTCGCGATGCGGCCGTAGTCGGTCCAGCCGCCATGGCCGTCGCCGCCCTTGTTGAGGAAGGCGCGGACGGATCCGTCGTCCTCGACGATCACATAGTCGGCCTTGCCATCACCATTGATATCCACCCGATAGTCACCAACAGGTGCCTCAGGGGCGACCTCCGGAGCGGTGATCTTGCTGATCCAGGCGACGATGTCGTCGACGCGGGTATCCACGGCGCCGGTGCGGGTTTCCTTCTCGTCGGAGCCGAAGCACCCACCTTGCCAGGAGCGGCTGTTGATGCCGACCAGCTCGTAGCGTCCGCCGATGTCCCGGAACGCCGGGCCGCCGGTGTCGCCCTGGCAGACAGCCGCACCCTCGGACTTGCCGGAGAGGCTGACCGTGGTGTCCTTCACGGCTCCCACGGTGAACTTCGCGTAGTGCAGAAGGTCGGGTACCCACTCGTTCTTGGTGCGACCGTAACCCGTGAGCCACAGGTCTTCGCCGGCCAGCGGGGTGTTCGATCCGACGATCGCCGGGGTGATGCCGGTGACCGGCTTGGCCAGCTTGGCCAGCACCAGGTCACGGTCCTCGCGGGGAACGAGCTCCACGACATCCGCCACACTGCCCGTCTCCCGGGTCAGGTCGGCGCGGCCGATGGTGGCTGTCGTCTTGAGAGCGGGTGCACCAGCAGGAACCTTGACACCCTGGGCGGGGTTGTCGACGAAGCAGCTGGCGGCCGTGGCCAGCCACTGCTGCGCCACCAGCGCCGCGGAACAGCTGCGCTGGCCACCGATGTCGAGCTTCGCCGTGAACGCGAACGAGTCGTTGACAGGCTGGCCTGCGATGGCGTGCACGGGGGTAGCCGTCAATGTGCTCGCGGTGGCGGCCGATATGAGCAGTCCTGCAACCCACACCGCACGTGGACGTCTGGTTGACATGTCACTCTTCCTTGTTCGGGGATGCGTTGTTCGCCAAGCCGATCAGGCCGAGCGGAAACGGGCGGAGCCCGGTATCACTCTGACGGTCCGCGATCCTGGCGCGAAGGCATGACGTGCGCGGCGGCTCGCGGGTCGTACGGCTGGTTCAGGGATTCCAGATCAGAGAGCTTGCCGGCGAGGTTGTAGCTGTTCGGGTGGCTGTGGATACGCATCTCTTCGAGGCTCGCCTTCAGCTTCCGGTTCATCCATCGCCCCAGCGGGCGTTCGACATGCCGGTGGACGAGCCATGAGGTGATCAGCAATACCGTGAGCAGAACCGCCATGATGGCATAGGGGTGGAGGCGTCGCTCCATGTGCCGTATGAAGATCCAGCCTATGTCTTCGTGGAGAAGATAGAGGGGGTAGGTGAGGATGCCCATGGTGGGCAGCCAGCGCCAGGTGATCCAATTGGTGAGCCCGGTGGCAACTGCCGCCATGACGACGAATATGACGGTGAGAAGGATCAAGGCGGGCCACAGCGGTGCCTTGATTCCCGCATAGTACTGGTTCGATCTATGGGCATCGACCAGGAAATGCTGGCCGGTCAGGAAGCAGCCTCCGACGATGGACCACAGGAGTGCGTTCGGCTTGAATCGGTAGATGAGATAGAGCGCGATGCCGGCAATGAAGTACCAGCAGTTCTCGGGCATGACCACGGCTGCGAACACTCCGTTGTCGACCTTGGCGGCGAAAAGCCCGGCCACGGCCCAGCCAAGGCAAAATATCACCAATCGCCGGTAGGTCAGTCCCTTCCAGGCAACAAGGGTGAAGAGCAGGTAGAAACGCAACTCTGCCCACAGGGACCAGTAGACGCTGTCCACGCGGTCGACGCCCAACGGGTCCTGGAACATGGTCAGGTTGACCGCGAGGTTGCTGAGAGTGGGAACGTCTCGTACTCCCGGAAGCAACCAGAGTACGAACGCGGCAGCCAGGACAGCAAACCAGTAGGCGGGATAGAGGCGCGTCGCCCGCGAGATGGCGAATTCTCCCACACTCTTGCCCCAGCAGCTCATGCAGATGACGAATCCGCTGATGAGGAAGAAGAGCTGGACCCCGAGCCACCCGTAGTAGCTGAAAAGATAGGTGTTGGGGAAGTGGCTCTCCACCGAAGTGGTCCAGCCGGTGCCGTTGTAGGCCATGGTATGGAAAGCAACCACCATCAGGGCCGCGATGAGGCGCAGACCGTCCAGGGCGTAGAGCCTGGACTTTGCGTGCGGGGTCAATGTCGGCCCGCGATCTGGTTCGCCTCGTCTGGCGACATGCATGTCGTTTTCCACCTGCTCGGTTTCTCAACTCGCTTTAGATTCGGACTTTGCTTCCGGGTTCGCCGACGCCGGTGGCGAAAGCGTCTTTGTCGCCCCACCCACCGTGGTCGGTTCCGCCGTTGTTGATCCACGCGTCGACAGCACCATTTGCCTGGATGACCAAGTAGTCCGCCCTACCGTCGCCGTTGATGTCGGCGAACCGCACCTTGTCACCGGGTTCGCCGACACCGGTGGCGAAGGTGCCGAACTCGGTCCATCCGCCGTGATTACTGCCGCCGTCGTTGATCCAGGCATCGACCGCACCGTTGTCCTGGACCACGAGGTAGTCGGCCTTGCCGTCACCGTTGATGTCGGCGAAGCGCACCCTGTCATCAGGCTCGCCGACACCGGATGCGAAGGTGTCGAACGCGGTCCACCCGCCGTGATTGGTTCCGCCGTTGTTGATCCACGCCTTCACCACACCGTAGTCCTGGACGACGAGGTAGTCGGCTTTGCCGTCACCGTTGATGTCGGCGAACCGCACCCTGCTGCCAGGCTCGTCCACACCGGATGCGAAGGTGCCGAACGCGGTCCACCCGCCGTGATTGGTCCCGCCGTTGTTGATCCACGCTTTCACTACACCGTTGTCCTGGACGACGAGGTAGTCGGCTTTGCCGTCACCGTTGATGTCGGCGAACCGCACCTTGTCACCGGGCTCGCCGACACCGGTGGCGAAGGTGCCGAACGCGGTCCACTCGTCGTGACCATTCCCGCCGTTGTTGATCCAGGCGTCCACGGCACCGTTGTCTTGAACGACAAGGTAGTCCGCCCTGCCATCACCATTGACATCAACCCGGTAATCGCCGGGGGGCGCCTTGCGGGACGGGGCGGGTTTGATGTCCACCTGTTGCCGGATCCAACCATCGGCAGCCGCGCGGCCGAGGCCGTTGTAGAAGGCATCTGCCATCTTGAGGTAGCCGTTGTCATTGGGGTGGATATCGTCGGCGAGGTCTCGTGTGGTTACCGCACTCATGTCGACGTACCCGACGTGCAGGCCCTGGCCCTGTCGCTCCGCCACCAGCTGTGGGATCACAGCGTTGAACTTCTCGATGCGCTTCTGAGTAGCGCTGTCCGCGGAGGGAACCAGGGAGGAGACCAGAACCGTCATACCGGGGGCGAGCGACGCTATCTTGTCCACGAGGCCACCGAGACGGCGAGGGGCCGTGTCCACCTGATAGTTGTCGTGCATGTCGTTGGTGCCGATGTGCAGCAGCACCACGTTGGGGTTCGCCGCCGGCAGCCATCTGTCGACGTTGGCGGACAGACCGTGGATCTTCCAGCCCCAGTGTCCTTCGTGATCCGGATCGGGCATTTTGCCCTTCCGCTCTGACCCCACGAAATCCAGGCTGTCGGCGTGTGTAGTCAGCCGATTCCATAGTTCAGGGCGGTAGCCGGATCCAGCGGAACTACCGGCACCCTCGGTGATCGAGTCACCCAGGGGCATCACTGCGAGCCGCGGTACCTTCCAGCCTTTCGCAACTGCCGCGGACGCGGTCGCTGAAGCCAAGTGTCGAACATCGCTGGGTGAACCCTGGTGCAGATTCTGCTGGTTGGCGGTCATGGCCAGCGCAGGATGTGCACCGCCGACGATGCCACCGACGGTCAGTAGGCCGGCTGTCAACGCTGTGGTAAAGGTGCGTGCGGCCAGCCGCACCGACGCACGAGGCGTACGCGACCGCTGTCTGGGCACATGGCACCTGTCGGGACGCACGGCGCCGCCACTCGGACGTAATCTCGGATTCAAAGCAATGACTTTCTGTCAGGCCTGCCTCTGCGGCAGTCGGGGTGGCGCTCTCGCGAACGCGGCGTCGCGGAACCCCGGACAATCTGGTTGGGCCGGGCACCTCTGGGCCTGATCACGGCAAGTCTCACAGCCCCGGGTAACGCTCCGTGAAGCGGTACCCGGGGCGTGTGCCCGATGACGATCGGCCCGACGGTGCCGACCTGGGTTACTTGAGGAGTTCGACCTCTGGAGGCGTACCGCTCGCGCTCACGGCGGGGTACAGACTGAGATTGCCGTCGGACCATCGGACGAGGACGTCGCTGGGGCGAGCGTTGGCGGCGAAGGCGCCCGCCGTGACAGACAAGGTGTTCTTCCACGCGGACTTGTCGTCACGGATCTGGATCTCGTCGCGGAACGCCTTGGCCGGGTCGGAATTGACGCCCGGGAAGATGCTGGCGGAGCCGTTGACCCAGCGGACCAGGAGATCGGCGGTACCCTTGCCGGTGAATTCCCCGGCGCTGATCTGCTCGATGTAGGTACCGGCCGACATCGCCTTCTGCAGCTGCTTCTCCTGCTTGAGCCCGTTGGTGCCGAGGTCGTCGAAGAGCGATATGGAGCCGTCGACCCAGACGACAAGCAGGTCGTCACGCAGGGCGTTGGCGGTGTACCTGCCGACGGTCATCAGCTTCGCGTACTTCACCCAGGTGTCGTTGGCGGGCCTGAGCTGCTCTTCCTTGCTGAACCCGTTCTGGTCGACATGGGAGAACCGCGTCACCTCACCCGTGCGCCAGCGCACGACCAGGCCGTCGGCACCGCTGCCGGTGAAGTTGCCGCCCGCGACCGAAACGGCGTACTGCCAGCCGCTTCCCGCGACCTTGTACTCGGCGGTGAATGGATACTTCGGGTTGTTGTGGTCGGCGCCCTGGAAGATGCTGGCCGACCCGTCCTTCCAAGCGACGAACAGATCCATGTGCCGGCTGCCCCCGGGCGAGCCACCGGTGAAGTAGCCCGGGACCATGTGCTGCGCGTCGGTCCAGGTCTTCCCGCGCAGGAGGTCGCGGGAGGAGGTGGTCTGGATCCAGGTGGCGATGTCGTCGACGCGGGTATCGATGGCGCCGGTGCGGGATTCCTTCTCGTCCGTGCCGAGGCAACCACCCTGCCAGGACCGGCTGTTGACGCCGACCAGCTCGAAGCGGCCGTTCAGGTTCCGGAAGGTCGGACCGCCGGTGTCGCCCTGGCAGACAGCCGCACCGTCGGACTTGCCGACGAGGCCGACCGTGGTGTCCTTCACCGCCCCCACGGTGAACTTCGCGTAGTGCAGACGGTCGGGCACCCACTCGTCCTTGGTGCGTCCATAACCTGTGACCCACAGGTCCTCGCCGCTGACCGGGGTGTTGAAACCGAGGCTTGCAGGGGCGATGCCGGTGACCGGCTGGGCCAGCTTGGCCATCACCAGGTCACGGTCCTCACGGGGGACGAGCTCCACGACGTCCACGACACTGCCCGTCTCCCGGGTCAGGTCGGAGCGACCGATGGTGGCCGTCGTCTTCAGCCTGGGCGCACCGGCGGGGATCTTGAGGCTCTGCGTCGGATTGTCGGCGAAGCAACTCGCGGCGGTGACCAGCCACTGCTGCGCCACAAGCGCGGCCGAGCAGCTGCGCTGGCCGTCGATCTGGCTGCCGATGTCGAGCTTGGCCGTGAACGCGAACGAGTCGTTGACGGGCTGGCCCACGACGGCGTGCGCGGGGGCAGCTGTCAACGTACTTGCGGTAATGGCAGTTAAGAGCAGTCCTGTGAGCCACGCTGTGCGCGGACGTCTGCCAGACATGTGGTCATTCCTTGCTTGTAGGCATTTGGCTCGGCCGACTGGTCGGGCCGAGCGAAAACGGAAGCAGCGATTGCTGTTTAGTGCTGCGACACGCAGTCATCGCGGGCTCATGCCACGTCCGATGAGGCGTCTCAGGTGATATCCGCCCGTTATCCGGTAACGCGGAGCTCCAAGAGGACAGCCTGCTTGCGGGTGTCCCCTGCTTCGCCGAACGGTGTGTAGTCGTTCCTGGGCGCGCTGACGGTCGTTTCTTTGCCGTCAAGGGTGATCTTGGCCTCGACGGGGTGGTCTTCGGTCAGGATGCCGTAGACGTCGGCAAGCTGGAGGGAGAGATAGCCCTGCTTGCCCTTGACCGCGAAGCAGAAGTCCTTCTGCCCGGTCCTGGACCTGACCTTGATGTCGTGGACGGCCGCGCAGTCGGTGAGGGTGATGTGGCCGTCGCCCTTGAACAGTGCGATGCCTCGCTCTTTGAGGATCTTCGCCGACTCGGGGTACTCGAACTTCTCGACGCCAAAGGGCATGTCATCGTCGCCGGAGGTGACGCCGACTCTCGCGGGCGTGTTCTGCGGAGGGGCGGGCTGGGCTGCGGACGACGTGGTGAATCCTGCAAGCAGGGCAATCGTCGCGACGGTGGTAGCAACTAGGGCTTTTCGGGCATGGGGTATTGCCACGTTCGCCTTCCGGCTCGAGGGGGCGGGGCTGGTGCGACGCCCCAGGATGTCCGCCAGTAAAGCATATGTATGATGCCGTCAAACACACCCTCAGTTAGAGCTGTGTCACAGGTGGTTGTCGTGTTGAGCGGGCGATAGCCCAGCTCAGCACCCCTTTGATCATGGCAACCCTCTGCGCAGCCGACGGTGTGTCGTCGCACGACCTGACCCCGGAGTGCGGCTTGCCGCGGTCCGGGCCGACCCGGAAAGAGATGGCCTGAATGAGACAGAGATTGCGTTCCGTTGACGGAGCGCTAGAGCTCACCGAAGACATATCGACGGGAGGGAAACGGTTATCAGGACTGCGTGCCTGTACCGCGATCCTTCCCACTGTGCTGCTGGTTGGTCTCTTGGGTGCCACACCGGCCGCTGCGACCGATGCCGCGGATGACGACTCCGACGCATCGTTGGAGCGGGCGATGGTCGTCCGACTGTGGGAGTACGGTGGCGCAGGGATCAAAGCGGCGGCCGAGGGCGCGCTGCTGGGCACTGACGACGACATCAAGAAGTTCCTCTCGGCTAAGAACGGCATCCAGTACGACGATGATGCCGTCGATGCCAGCCGCGTCTTCAACGTGGGCGGGCTGGCGGTGCGGCAGGCCGCCAAGAAGGCTTTGGAAGGCACGCCCGAGGACCTGCGCGCATTCCTGAAGGATGGTTGGAAGGCCCCGCTCGAGGATGACCAGCGTGTCGAAGCCTCCCGGGTCATTTACTACGGGGGTTACGGTGTCAAGGAGGCAGGGAAGACAGCCCTGAACGGCACCCCTGCCGATGTCGCAAAGTTCCTTGATGTCGGCCAGTACGACGCACGTGAGACGGACAACAACGTCCTCGTCTCACAGATCATCAACGCGGGCGGCCCGAATGTGAAGGCAGCGGGCAAGCTTGCAATTAAGGGCACTCCTGACGACATCGTCGAGTTCCTTGAAGTTGGTCAGTTCACGGCCCGAAATCGCGACCAGGAACACGCCACCATCGCGGAGCTCACCAAACAGGCAGAACAGGCTGGCTTCCAGGCCGAACAGGCGACCGAGAAGTCGCAGAAGGCGTCGGCTCGCGCGGTCACAGCTTCTGAACTGGCCAAGGAGTCCGCACAGAAGGCAGCCAAGGAGACCAAGGCAGCCAAAGATGACTCCAAGAGGGCTGCCGTCAAGGCCCAGCAGGCCGCGGATGCGGCACGAGCTGCTGCCGGCGCGGCCCAGGAAGCAATCGGTGCGGCCAACGCTGCCCAGCGCTCCGCGCGTGTCGCCGCCTTGGCTGCCGCCCAGACCGCGAGTGCGGCCGACGCTGCTGCCGAGGCTGCAACTCGTGCCTACAACGCCGCCATTGCCGCGGGCAGTGATGCGAGCAAGGCAGAGGACGCCAAGAATTACGCGAAGCAGGCGCGCGAGGCGGCGGGGCTTGCGAAGAAGTCGGCCGCGGCGGCCGATCAGGCGCGCAAGGCATCCTCGGCTGCTGGGGACGCGGCGAAGGCGGCGCAGAGCGCTGGCGTCAACGCCAATGACGCAGCCGATGCGGCCGACGAAGCGAACCAGTACGCTGACGCGGCTGGTGTTCACTCGGGCGAGGCGCAGGCGGCGGCCACAGAGACCCGTCGACATGCAAGGGAGGCCAACCGCGCCGCCAACGCTGCGGAATCGCTGGCCCGCAAGTCGGCCGACGCCGCCTCTGAGGCCCGGGACGCGGCCAACTCTGCTGCTGACCACGCGAACAAGGCAGCGGATGCTGCCGAGGAGGCCGCCAAGCACGCGGGCGAGGCCAAGGATGCGGCCACAGAGTCTGCCAAACAGGCCGAAGCGGCGAGGCAGGCCGCCGAGGCCGCGGACGTTGCGGTCGCCACGGCCAACAAGGTGTTCGCGATCGCGAGGGACGTCGAAGCAGAGGACCTCGCCACCCGCACCGCAGCTGCTATCGAGCGCGCCAAGTCCGATCAGGCGCAGACGGAGAAGCTCACTTCCACTGCTGCCGCCCAGGTGGTGGAGGCCAGGGGGCTGGACGACACTGCTAAGGCTTTGGCCGTGGAAGCAGTCAAGCCTGGCGTCGACGTTAAGGCGATTGCGGCCAAGGGGCGGGACCTTGCTCTGCGGGCGCTCAAGACCCGCGGCCCCTTGAGTCAAGAAGCGGCTGCCCGGGCCCTGTCCGGCACCGACGCCGATGTCCTGGAGTATCTGCGTAGTGGTTGGGAGAAGGCAGGACGGGAGGAGATCCGCCAGCAGGTCGTCGATTTGTCGGTGCAGAACCCCTACCAGTCCGTCCGGACTGCTGCCCAGGAGGCGCTCCAAGGTACCGATCAGCAGATCGGGAACTTCTACACCACGGGCCAGTATTCGGCGGGAGTCACGGACTACAGCGTCCGCGTCTCCCAGATCAACAATGCTGGTGGGCCGGGTGTGAAGAAGGCGTCCAAGGCTGCTCTCGGCAGCAATGACCCCAAAGATTTGGTCGCCTTCATCAACAATGGCCAGTACCAGGCGCAGCACGACGACGAGAGTGTTCTGGCTTCCAAGTTGGTCAATGACGGTGGCCCGGAGGTGAAGGCCGCCGCCAAGGTCGCCTTGTTTGGGCCGGTGGACCAGCTGCACAGTTTTATCCAGGTTGGACAGTACGTGGCCGACCGTAAGGATCAGCTGGCCGCCGTCCACGTTGCTCAGCTCCAGCTCCTGATCGATCAAGGGTCCAAGATTGCAGCCAAGGCCCAGGAGAACCGCTGGATCGCAGCCAAGGCCGCAGCCATCGCTAAGGGCGCTTCCGCTGACGCCCAAAAGGCCGCGGACCAGGCACAGAAGTCAGCTAGCGACGCCAAGGGATATGCTGCCGCCGCCGACAAGTCGGCTCAGCAGGCCGAGAATTCTGCCACAAAGGCAGCGAAGGCTGCCACCACCGCACGTAACGCTGCCGATGCTGCCGACAGTGACGCAGCCGCAGCCACCGAATCTGCTGCTCAGGCTGAGTTTTCAGCCAGCTACGCCAGGAGTTCGGCGAGCCAGGCAAGTACGTATGCCGACGACGCTCGCCTCTCTGCTCGGGATGCGGGGAAGAACGCTGATGAAGCAAAAACCCTCGCCACTCAGGCTTGGAAGGATGTACTGAAGAAGCGTCAGGTCGAGCAAGCCGAAGCGCAACGCCTGGCCGACCAGCAACGCAAGCAGAGGGAGAAGGAACAGAGGGAAAAGGCAAAGAGGCACTGTCGCACAATCCCAGACCATCCCGGAAATGAAGCAGGTGGCACAGCCTGCATGCGAGGGTCGACGGACGATTGGACCATCGACACCACGCCGCCTGACCCGACCCTGACCAAGATCTTTTGGGATGCCAGTGGGCTCACCGACATCAAGGTCTGCATCAAAAACCCCACGCTGGGGCAGTGCACGGTGGCGGTCGCGATGGTCCTGCCTCTCGGAAAGGCGCTGAAGGGGGAAAAGCTCGCTGTTGAGGGAGTCGAGGCTGTAGTCAAAGAATCGCGAGCTGCGAAGGCGGCGAACGGTGGGCTTGGTGAGCTGGTTGAAGTGGCCAAGCCAGACCCTGCTGCTGATGCTCTTGCGCAGAGGCTGGGAGGTGCGTCACGAGTCAGATTCGCTAACGACCCAAGCGGGAGGGAGTATGATGCGATCAGTGACCTGTATGTTGCCCAATCAAAGCCGGCAGGGTTCCGAATGGGAAGCGCGTTTCGAAACCAGGCAAAGGCGACCTTTGAGGCATCTCTCCAGACTGGGCGTAAACCCTACTTTCATTTCGAAGGGTCTCCGGATGCAGGGGTGATCGCCAAGTTGCAAGAATACGGGCAGCGTTATGGTGTTCAGCCTGTAATTGATGTTGAGCCGCTGGGGTGACGGGCATGTATGAATTTCACGGGTGGTTCGGCATTGCCGAATCGGCGGAAGAGGCTGATACGGGCTCCCTTTCGGAAGGTGTAACGGATCTGCGGGATCGGATTTCCGGGATCCAATGGGCAACGGGTGAGGTTCGGCTGGCTGTTCATAATGGCCAGCACTTCTTGACCGTTAATGGTCTGGTGAACCGCCGTAGGGACGAGGCTCGGGAGCTGGATGCTCTGCTCGAGCATCTTGCCCGTCGGTTCCCGGGCGCGTGGGGCCTTCTCTATGAGCGGTCGGATGACTTTACTGATCCGCCGGGGTCTGGAGCGTTTCGGGTGCGTGTCATGGCAAGGGGGGCGATACAGGAGCGACTTGACCCCTTCCTTTCCCCATGCCAACCGGTGATCGAGGATTAAGTATGGTTCTAGGGCAGGGGCATTGCATGATGCGGATCCGTCCGGTTCACGTGCCCTGCCCGTGACGTCGTGTCATGTCCGGTTCTGGGGATGGGAAGCAGTGCAGGCACGGCGCCGGTGATCATGTGGTTGTCGAGACCCATGCGAACCGAACGAGACCGTGCCTGCCTCTGCATCATCTCCCATGCCCGTCGCGCTGGAGCACCTGGCCCACGCTCCTTGTTCCGCGCCCCTCATCGACGCAGCCGGCCTGCGTCCCTTCCTGGATGCGGTGCCCGACCCGCGGGATCCCAGGGGCCGCCGACATCCGCTGTCCGCGATGCTGGCGGCGGCCGCGGCTGCCGTGCTGGCCGGTGCCCGCTCCCTGGCCGCGATCGGCGAGTGGATCACGGACGCACCAGGCTGGGCCGTGCGTGTCCTCGGTTTCCGCCATGATCCGCTGACCGGGCTGGTGGTGGTCCCGCACGCGGCGACGGTGCGCCGTCTGCTCGCCCGTCTGGACGGCGACGCGCTGGATGCCGCGATCGGCGCCTTCCTGTCCGCGCGGACAGCCCCCACCCGTGAGGCGGACGCGCCGCGGCCGATCGCGGTGGACGGCAAGACCGTCCGCGGCTCACGCACCCGGACCACCGTGGCGATCTCGCTCCTGTCCGCGATGGCACACAGCGGAGAGGTCCTCGCCCAGCGCCAGGTCGCCGACAAGAGCAACGAAATCCCTTCCTTTGCCCGACTGTTGAACGGCGTCGACCTCACCCATGCCGTGATCACGGCGGACGCCCTGCATACTCAGCACGGCCACGGCGCCTACCTGCGCTCACGCGGCGCCCACTACATCGCCGTCGTGAAGAAGAACCACCCCGGCCTGTTCGACCGCGTCCGCACCCTGCCCTGGCGCGAGATCACGCTCGACCACTACGAGCGCACCCGGGCCCACCACCGCGACGAGATCCGCCGGCTGAAGACCGCCGCGTTCGCCCACCTGGACTACCCCGACGCCCACCAGGCCCTTCAAGTCGTGCGCTGGAGACGAGACCTCGGGACGGGTAAGCTGACCATCGAACGCGTCTACCTGATCACCAGCCTGCCGCCCGGCGCGGCCACCGGCGCCCAGCTCGCTTCCTGGATCAGAGGCCACTGGGGTATCGAGAACCTCCTCCACCACGTCCGTGACCGGACCTTCCGCGAGGACGACTCCAAAATCCGTACCGCCGGGCTGCCCCGCACGATGGCCAGCCTCCGCAACCTGGCCATCGGCCTCCACAGGCAAGACGGCCAGAAGAACATCGCAGCCGCCCTCCGGCGAGCGGCCCGCGACTACCGCCGGCCCCTGACCCTCCTCGGCCTCACCGGATGAAACCGGACAAGATCACTTCATGCAAAGACCCTGGTCGTCGACCTGTCCGTCCAGAGCCCCTACGAATCCGTGCGCACCGCGGCCCAGGAGGCCCTCAAGGGCAACGATCAGCAGATCAGGGACTTCTACACCACCGGCCAGTACACGGCTGGGGCCACGGACTACAGTGTCCGTGTCTCGCAGATCAACAACGCCGGTGGGCGCGGGGTGAAGGATGCCTCCAAGATTGCCCTGGCCAGCAAGGATCCCAAGGATCTGGTTGCCTTCATCACCAACGGTCAGTATCAGGCGCGCAATGACGACGAGCTGGTCCTGGCGTCCAGGCTCGTCAACGACGGCGGCCCGGAGGTGAAAGCCGCTGCCAAGGTCGCCCTGTTCGGGCCGGCGGATCAGTTGCACTCCTTCATCCAGGCAGGCCAGTACATGGCTGACCGCAAGGACCAGCTCGCTGCCACCCATGTCGCCCAGCTCCAGCTCCTGATCGCTCAGGGTTCCAAGATCGAGGCCAAGGCGCAGGAAAACCGCTGGGTCGCAGCCAAGGCCGCAGCCGTCGCTAAGGGCGCCTCAGCCGATGCCCAGAAGGCCGCGGGAGAGGCCCAGAAGTCGGCCGACGTGGCCAAGGGGTACGCCGCTGATGCAGACAAGTCGGCTCGCGAGGCGGAGAGTTCCGCTGCCAAGGCCGCGAAATCTGCTGCCACAGCACGCGATGCTGCCGATGCCGCCGACCGTGACGCCGATGCCGCCACTGAGTCCGCTGCCCAAGCGGAATTCTCCGCCAACTATGCCCGGACGTCGGCCAGCGAGGCGGCTGAGCACGCGGATGATGCCCGCGAATCTGCCAGAGCGGCTGGAAAGAACGTCGAGGAAGCTAATTCCCTCGCTTCCGAGGCATGGGTCGATGTGCTGAAGAAGGCTCAGGCCGAGCAGGCCGAAGCGCAGCGCTTGGCCGAGCAGCAGCGCAAGCAGAAGGAGAAGGAACGGAAGGACAAGGCGAAGAGGCACTGTCGCACAATCCCGGACCACCCCGGAAATGAGGTGGGTGGCACTGCCTGCATGCGAGGGTCGGCGGACGATTGGACTATTGACACCTCACTGCCCGACCCGACGCTGACCAAAATTCTCTGGACCGTGACCGGGCTCAACGACATCAAGGAATGCATCGAGAAGCCTGCACTGGTTCAGTGTGGCACTGCCGTCATCATGCTCCTGCCTGCCGGCAAGGCACTGAAGGCAGAAAAGCTTGCCGTTGAGGGAGTCGAAGCCGCAGTCGAAGAGTCGCGGGCTGCGAGAGCGGTGAAGTGCCTGGAGTGTTTCCTTGCTGGCACCAAGGTGCTCATGGCAGGCAACTCGACAAAGAGTATCGAGTCCGTCAAGGTCGGAGATCTGGTAGTTGCCACTGACCCCATCAGTGGCAAGTCGGGCCAGCGTAAGGTGACCGACGTCATCGTCACCGAGCATGACAAGCGCTTCAATGAGCTGACCATTGCCACCGCGCAGGGTGCAGAGAAGCTCACGGCCACCTACGAGCACCCCTTCTGGTCTCCGTCCCAGAACGCCTGGGTCAGGGCTGCCGAGCTCCGCCCTGGTATGACTCTCAGAACCGTCGATGGGCGTGCTGTCGGTGTGGAAGGAAACCGATCCTTCGCCGAAACGGCCAGGACCTACAACCTGACTGTCGAGGATCTGCACACGTACTATGTTCTTGCGGGCACAACGCCGGTCCTGGTCCATAATTCCAGCTGTCCCCTCCATACGGTGGGTGGTCCGAGAGTCCGTCCCGGGAAGGATATCGATGTGGATGCGGGCGGATTTGTTCGCGCACCCACTGAAGGCGAATTGAAAGCCCTGGACGTACAAGGGCTGTCGACTTTTGACACGACTGCGAATGCCAGCCGTGTCGGATTGAAGGGGCAGGTTCGCTCTCCCGAGGGGCCGCTTCCGGATGGCTTGGGTGTCATTTCTGATGGTAAAGGCGTGGGCGGTACCCGGGCGCTCGGTCACCACACCATCTATCCCACACGGCGAATGTCGTTCGATGAATACGTGGAGCTGATCAAGGGTATGAAGTGGGAGAATGTGGGCGTGAAGCTGTGAAATCTGAAAATATGGATGCAGAGATGGGGAAGTGGCACGCCTTGGTGTCGGCCGAGAAGGAAGTGGCTCGATGTCGCGCTGAGGTGAATGAGTTGCCCTCGCGTGCAGAGATCTTGGCGGAAGCAATGTCGGGGAGATCGGTGTGGGGTAGATCTACCGCCATGACGTTCTTGCGTCACTTTCCCGAGGATGTACCGAGGTTTCTCGAGCTCCTGGTCGATCTTTCCCTGTCGATAGGGTGGGCGCAGCAAGCCTGGGAAGCGATTTTGCCAGCGCGCAGGGAAATCGACCTCTCGCGATTTACTGAGATAGTGCTGAGGCATCTGTCTGATGGTGACGCGGAGGACTATCTAAGGCTCGCCGATATGCTGACTCATGTCGAGGCCTGGGAAATCCTTGGCGTGGTGATTGAGCGGGCTCGCGAGAGTGACGATCCCGAAATTCGGCAAGTCGCTGATGATTTCACCGAAAGCTACGGCGGTATGTTGCCCTAAGAGAACTGTCTGGCAAGCCGCCATAAGGACACCGCGCTACCGGGGCCGTTGGCGTGCAATCGTCAGTTATGCAGCCCGTGCGCCTGGATGGGCGCGGGCTGCACAGCCTTGACGCAGGTGATGAACTCCGCCCACGAGGCGCACTCGAAGACGAGGGCCGGGCCGTTGGCGTCCTTGCTGTCACGTACAGGGACGACGTCGGCCAGGCCCTCGCCTATCTCTATGCAGTCCCCGCCATTGGTGATGTAGCTGCTCTTCCACCATGTAACGGGCAGTTGGCTTGCTATCACGGGTCTAGCTCCTTCAGGTGTTCGTGGATCAGTCGCACGATGGACCCAGTGTGCGGGAGGGTATGTGAATGTGCCACACGGAACTTCCTGAGATGGATACCAGATGAAGAAGATCATTGTCCCGCTTTCCATGCTCTGCGCCGTGCTGGCTGTGGGTGCCGCAGCCTTCTTCTTCCTGTTCGGGGCCGAGAGTGGCTCGGCAAAGCCGAGTGAGCTTGTCGGTTCCTGGCGCGGGAGCGAGGGTGCAGAGTTGGATCTCCATGAGGACGGGTCGCTCACGGCTGCGAAAGTCCCTACAGATTTCTCCGTCGACGGCAAGCCCATGAGGCCATTCACGGGAAAAGGGACCTGGGAGCTAGGGAAGAAGTCCAAATTCGAAGACCAGCAGATCGACGTCACGCTCGGCGAGGTTTTCGGGTCACTAACAGGACTCCATATGTACATCAAGGGAAAGGGAGCCCAAGGCGGAATCGCCATAAGGATCTCCGAGGACACCCTTCAGGAGTTCCCCTTCAAAAGGGCACATTGAAGCAATTCGGCGGCCGCACCCAGGATACTCGCTCGGATCTGATGCATCCCCGGGCGGAGCAGATTTCCGCGATCGCTCAATAACCCGGGTGTGGGGACGGCTCCGTATTTCCTTAGCGGGAAGGCCAGTAGTCACCAGAGGTGGACGGCGGACTAGTACAGTGCAGGGTCCAGAAAGGTTGATATCAAGATCAGGCTGGGTGAGGACTAATGGAAGACGCGGACTCCATCGCGATCGATCGCAACGGCTATCTGGATGTTCGCTCCCGTAGCGCAGCCACTTTTGATCTTGATGCGAGATTGCCTGATCAGGTTTTCAAAGAAGGTGTGGGGGACTCGCTGTTCTGTGAGTTTGATGCGGTCCTCACCTCGGAATTCTGGTCGACACTCTGCCCGATGGCCCGATGGCCCGATGGCCCGATGGCATGGCGACGGGCACGTAGAACTGCTGGTTCTTGAGCCGGATTGCGATGCGTTCTACCTTCCGGAGTATCGGATGTACCCGGCGGTCTCGTTGTCCGTCGAAGCCGACGTGGACGACTACTGGGCGGCGATCGGTCATGAGCCGGACGGCGACATCATGGGGTCGATCGCGACCTCCGCGAACGTCGTCGCTGTGACCGGCCCTTCCAGGAGATGGGGGTGCTGGGGCGAAAGGGATCCTGAGGTCGCGGTTTTCCGAGGTTTCCCGAATGTAGCCGCACGGAATAAGTGGCGAGCACAGTTCGGACCCTTCCTAGAGGTGTCTGGCGCACTGGAGTCGCATCTCCCCCTGACCTTCGCGGGTCGGAGCGTCCCGGATGAGTACGCCACAACCCTGACCGCCAACTATGGATCTCCGGTCGGTAGACGGCCGTAACACCTCGAAGGGTCCCGCCGGAACTCCGGAGGGACCCTTCGTCGGCATCATGGGCGCAAAGCTCCCTGGTCGGCGATCCATGCCATTACCTTGCAGGGTGCGCGACTGGCTGGCCTCGCACACCGATCGCATCGCGTGGTGAGCTGTACGAGTTGCGTGACTCTATATAGCTGCCTTGACGCAAGCGATGAAATCCGCCCACGTGGCCAACTCGAAGGTCAGGGCCGGGCCGTTGGCTTCCTTGCTGTCACATACAGGGACGAAATCGGCCAGGCCCTCGCCTATCTCGATGCAGTCCGGTCCACCGTTGGTGCTGTAGCTGCTCTTACGCCATATGACGGGCAGTTCGCTTGCGTTCATGCGCCTGGCTCCTTGAAGTGTTCGCGGATCAAGTCGGCGGATTCTCTGGGTGACAGGGCTGCTGCCCGTGGGCGCCCGTGGGTGGCCTCGGCGATCTCACGCGGTTCCAGTGCCGTCTGGCCCTGTGAGAAGCCGTCGACGTACAGGACGGCGGCCCCTCGTCGAAGCTGAGGAGGGTGAACGGCCCCGCGACGCTCGGGTGTGTGGTCACCTGGCGGGGGACGATCTGGATGACGTTGCGCGGTCCGTACCGGCTTCCAGGAGGTGCTGGAACCGAGCGCGTATCACGTCCGGTGCCCCGTTGGAACGCGTGCTTGGGTTCCGGTTCAGTCCCACCAGAGTACGACGAGCAGGTGGCGCTTTGCTGCGTCGAGGTAAAAGTCGCGCAAGGCGTTGAAGTGCTTCAGCAGGTACTCCCTCGGACCGTCGGTGATCTGGTCGGCCCCGCGGCCGATCAGGGATCCGGCTTCGCGGTCGTCGGTTGGCAGGGCGGCGAGGAGGGCGGGCATGTCGATCTGGCCGAGCAGTTCGGAGACACGCGCCACTTGAGAGGCGGACAGGGCGGCGGGGGCGGGCCCGAAGGGGGCGATGGTGTGCGGGTGCGTATCGAGGAAGCCCAGGTCGAGAGCGGTGCCGCCGGCGGAGGTCAGGCGGAGAGCGTCGAGATGGAGCTCGTCGAGCCCGGCCACCTCGCCGACGCGCACCAGCAGTTCCGGCGCCCAGTCCAGGTCCAGCATGTCGTACGCCAGCGGATCCCAGTGGGGATCGCAGTCCGGTGACGCGCTGGCGGACTGGCGGCAGGCGGCGAGATCCCCCGCTGGGACGCGAGCGAGCTGCTGGGTGCCTGCCATGACTGCAGTATCCCTGCCACGTCCATCGGATTTCCGACTGCTCTCTCGGGGGCGCACGCGATCATCGCACCCATGGGGACTCGTGACCGTGAGGGGGAAATTACGGGCTCTGCCGAGGATCTTGCGGGATGAGGTGTGAAGCCGTCGTGAGCCGGCCGAATGCGCGATGGGCCTGCCCAACTACTCGTAGACGGTCGCCGCGCCCAGGGCTCGTGCGATGAAGGTCCAGTCGCCACCAGCCGGAAGCTCCTTGCCGAAGTTTTGGTACCAGCCATCCGAGTCATCCATCCATGAGGCGAGGGCTTCGAGGAAGCGGTCCAGGGTTTGGTTCTCCCAGTCCTGCCTGCGGCGGAGGTAGTTCTGGTGCAGGTCACGGACGAAAGCGACCAGCTCTTCGCGACTGTGTATCTCGTCATCAGGGGTGAGCGGCATGGGAGAGACCTAGCGTGTGGTCAGGCAGACGATCGTAGACCGACGGTAGATCGCGAGGAGTATGCGGCGGTGGAGCAGGTCGAAGTTGGCGCGGCTGTAGCCTTTCCGCTTAAGAGGTTGTCTCACGTGGTGAGTTTCGCGAGTTTCTTGTAGCAGGTCAGGGCGGCGGCCAGGCCGAGGAGGGCGAGGAAGTGGGAGCCCTTTCGTTCGTAC